>NZ_CANMXD010000010.1:0-191900 GCF_947501725.1 uncultured Planococcus sp.
TACCGCTTCGCCAGCTCATCTTACACCTGTCAGAGCTGAATAGGCACTTCTACTTTTCGTGCTGTGTGGCAAAGAACACCACTTCGCCAGATCGTCTTATGCCCGGCAGAGCTACACGGGCGCTTCCGCTTTTCTTTGTCCAGACTCCAGCGCCCAGCTCTTTGGGTCATAAGCCACTCTGGCTGTGTGGCAAAGAACGCCACTTCGCCAGATCGTCTTATGCCCGGCAGAGCTACACGGGCGCTTCCGCTTTTCTTTATTTCAACCGGTAATTCGTCGTCGTAATCAACGCGCCGTTGACCATGGTTGCTGTCAGCATCGGATAGCCGTCATCCATGCGTTCAATCACCAGTATGTCGGCTCTTTTCCCGGGTTTGATCGAACCCAGCTCATGGTCCATCTTCACCGCTTTTGCCGGATTCAACGTGACCATCATGAACATCGCATGCAGATCGTTGCCATATTTCTCATGCAGATCAAATACGGCATGAAGCAAAGCAGGTGGATAATAGTCGCTGCACAGGATATCCATGCACCCATGGCTGATGGCTTCTGCGGCTGACAGATTTCCTGAATGGGAACCTCCCAGCATCACATTTGGGGCTCCGGCGATTGTGTGGATGCCCAGTTCCTTGGCTTTGATGGCGACTTCGAGCGTAATCGGAAACTCGCTGATGGTGGTGCCGAAGCTTTTCACCAAATCCAGTTTCTTCACGTCATCGTCATCATGGGAAGCGACGGCGATTCCGCGGGTGAGCGCGATATCCGCCACTTCCTTAATTTTTTCAGCAGCCAGGCATTCGGTGCTTTGGCGCTCTGCAATGAGCACATTGACGTCTTCATCTGAAATTTCGCGGTAGCCTTTCAACGTTTCCCGGTAGACTTCCAGGTTGCGGTACTGGCCTTGCCCCGGTGTATGGTCCATGAATGACAGCAGGTGCACTTTGCCGTCTTCAATATTTTTCACCAACTGATCCACTTCATCGATATTATCGATTTCGAAACGGGCATGCAGACGATGGCGAATCAAATGCAGCCGGTTATGCGTCTTTTCGATGGCATCCACCATGCGTTGGATATTGTTCGGATTGCGCATTGGTTTGTGGGAGAAAACATCTTCTTTATAGAACGACAGGGAGTGGAACATCGTTGTGATGCCGTGGCTGATAAGAATTTTTTCCGCTTCACGCAGGCTGATGTCGAAATCCATCATGCTGGTCGGACGCGGAGAAGCAATCGTTTCGATGTAATCGGAATGGATGTCGATAAAGCCTGGAGAGATATAGCCCCTGTTGGCATCGATCAGCCTGGCATCGGGATAATCCGCTACCTGTTCTTCCGGAATAATCGACTTGATAATTTCCCCTTCCACTACGACTGCCAATCCTTCGGCTATTGATTGCTCGGTTACGATTTTGCCATTATGGATAATATACAAAGCATCGATCCTCCTAGAGTAATGAGTACACGAGTTGTTGCGTGTACGCATGTTGTGGGTCTTCTAATACTTGATCCGTCAAGCCCTGTTCGATGATTTCCCCATTCAGCATGACAATGGTCCGGTCAGCGAGCATGCGGATAACCGCTAAATCGTGCGATACCACGATCATGCTGATTCCAAGTTCACGCTGGATTCTTTTGATCAGATCCAGAACATTTGCCTGAACCGACAAATCGAGTCCGGTTGTCACTTCATCTAAAAACAGAATGGGTGGATTATTCGATAATGCTTTAGCAATCTGGACGCGTTGCTGCATACCCCCTGAAAAGTTGCGCGGTTCTTCTTTCATGCGATGAAGCGGGATATGGACATTGTCCAGCAGCCTTTTGCTTGTTGTTTCCATATTCCCAACATTCCGATTGCCCGCCGCAATGAGCTTTTCTGCAATATTTCCCACAGAGGAAAAATTCATTTTCAATCCATGCACCGGATTTTGATAAACCATCCCATAATCGTGGTTGCGGATGGAACGTTTTTGCTGTGAAGACAAATCAAAGACATTGAAGCCTGCCAAAGCGGGTGTATTGATATACGCCTCCCCTGACGCAACGTCAGTGTCAAAGTATAGGCATTGCATCAATGTGGATTTGCCGCTGCCGCTTTCTCCGACGATCCCTAGAATTTCACCAGGATATACATCCAGTGACACGTCACGAACTGCATAGACTGTGCCGCATACCGTGCAGTAGTTTTTTTCCAAACGATTAGAATCTAAATTGTTGCATTGAGAACAACCGGGACCAAATTGCTTTCGCAAGTTACGTACTTTTAGAATCGGTTCTTCATGCATAACTGCTCTCCACCTCGGCTTTCTCCCTGCTATTCAGCTGTTCCATGCAATAACTGGTGTCGTTGCATTGATAGACGGGCTCTCCTGTTTTCTGATCAATCAATTCATCAAGAAAGACGTGTGCTGATCCGCATAACTGGCATTCCTTGCCTTTAAATGATTCAACAGCAAATGGGTAATCTTCAAATGCCAATGATTCAACATTCGTAAAGGGTGGTACAGCATAGATCTTCTTCTCGCGTCCCGCACCGAGTAAAATCAACGCTTCGGATTGATGCATTCTGGGATTATCAAAGCGCGGAATCGGGCTTGGCGCCATCACATAGCGCCCGTTGACATAAACCGGGTGATCCGCAGCAGTTGCCGTTTTCCCGTATTTGACGATCTGCTCGAACAGCATCAGCCAGGCGCCGCTGTAATCGTCTTCAGAATGCATGCGTTTGGTCATGTACTCGCGCGCTTCGACAGGACGCAAAGGCTCAGGCATCGGCACTTGAAGAACCAGGATCTGATCTTTCGTCATAGGTGTTTCAGGGATGCGGTGGCGCGACTGGATAAGGTCGGCTTCTTCGGTTTGATCGGTTATTTGGACTCCTGTCGTTTCCTGAACCAACTTTTTAATGCTGACTGCATTGACCGATTCATCGGCTCCTTGGTCGATGACTTTCAGCACATCCGTTTTGCCGATCAAGGACAGCGTCAACTGCAAACCGCCTGTTCCCCAGCCGCGTGCAATCGGCATTTCCCGCGACGCGAAAGGTACTTGATAGCCCGGAATAGCAACAGCTTTCAATGTAGCCCGCCGAATCTCTTTTTTGGATCCTTCATCAAAAAATGCAAAATGCGGTTTAGCTCTCAACTTCCTGCACCCCTTTCTTTACTTGGCGGATACTATCGAGCTTCGACTGGAACGTGACGTAATGTGGGAGTTTCAAGTGGGAAATAAAACCGGTGGATTCTACTGAATCGAGATGCAATAACACAAATTCTTCATCATGAGTCGGAAAATCCGCATTCGGATGTTCCAGGCATTGATCCAGTATGCTCATGGCAATCGCTTTTGTTTCATTTTGCCCGTAGCAGACGCCATAGCCGATTTCAAACTCCAGTTCATCTTCATTGTTGTCATTTTTTACAGTTACCGGCACAAACGATTCCACTTCCGTTATGCGAATTTTACCGATATAGAACTGATTATCTGGATCCGAATCCACTTCGTTTGGATGTGCTGTGTAAATCGGTATTTTACCGACACGAACTTCACCTACAGTGGGATGAACTTGTCCATATCCCCGCAGCGATGCGTAGCCGAATGATGTTACGGTGCCTGTTTGTCCCCGTGTCAGGACCTGCAGACGGGCGCTTCTTGTCGTCGGAAACTGAAGGCTTTTCTTGGTGACATCGGCCGGGAGTGTATTATCCGGTTCGTATGTCTCAAACAAGCCTTCCTGCCGAAGATAATCGACGACTTTCGGAAAATAAACCACTTCTGTTGAGCCTTGAAGGGCTAACAAGTTATTTTTATAATCCTGCAGCCACTTGCGATTCGTTTCCATGCTTTCTTCCAACAACCTGAAATCCAGCAGCCGGTGTGTGTAATCATAGGTGGCACCCAATAACTGGCCGCCTGGAATATCCTTGAAACTTGCCGATATCCTCCGTTCGACCAGCATGGTTTCCGCTTCGACAGTCTCGCTGTAATAATGGCGCGGCAAAGTCGAGCGGTGCGCGCGCATCAGGAATACAGCTTCTTCCATGCTGCCTTCTCCCTGTTTGATGGCCAAAGCCGCGAGTTCCGGTGAATACAGGCTGCTTTCAGACATCACCTGATCCACCATGCTGCCCATCGTCGCCAGGATCGTATTGACCTCTAAAATTTCTTCACCTTTTAACCGTTCATAAGTCAGACGTTTAATCGAAGCCTCGATAGCCTGAGTTCCACCCTTTACAGGAACATAGCCCATTTACTCCACCTCCATTAAAATGGCCGTAACCGTTCTTGGCAGACAAGCGACTTGAGAAGAGCCATCCGCAAAGATCATATCAATGCCCATCGGATACTCTTTGATGCGGCTGTCTCTGGCTTGCCAGAATTCGGATGATTGCCTCATCGCCAAATGAGCTTCCGTTTCGATTCCTGGTCCAGTCAGCAGCAATCCGCCTTTGTTCGATAAAGCTGGAGTTTCAATAATCCAAGTCGAGGATTGCTGTGGATCGATCAAGTTGCCTATTTTGCATTGTGCCATAGCTTCTAAAATTTCCGATTCTCCGTCTTCCTGCAGTACGATGATGAAATCCGCTTCCTGCAACGGAACACAGCGGGCTGAAGTGTATTCCGAAATCTTCTCGATCAGATCTCTCCGTTTTTTAGACAGGACATGAAAAGTGACTTCCGCATCCAGCAGCACCATCGCACTTAACATCAAGGCATCGGCACAGCCGAAATCCACATCCATATTTTCTGTCTCCTGCTCAATCGATGAGATGGTTCCTGGCCGTGACATACTATGTAATAGTTTCCGATAAACTTGCTGCAAGTCATGAATTTGGTCAATCGCCATATAATCCCTCCTGGTCAGATCATGTAATTTGTTTTCTCAGACTTCCATTGTTTCAAAATTTACTTTTGTTTCGAAAAGGCCTGCTTGCTGCTGCGCTTTGGCTACATGGATCTGCTGTTCTTCGTCTAAAAGCAAAGATTCCCATTCAGCTGTTTCAGGCAATTGCGCCTTATAAGCGGCGTCAATGATCGCCAAATCGCTGGCTCGTTGTTCATCCATGCCTACCAGCAAGCCCGTTCCGATTTTTCCTGAAATCTCCACTTTCGCTTCTGTTATCAGGACTTCTCCTATATAAAACAAGGAATTTTTTGCTGTCTCCCTCATTTTGACCATAATCATTCCTTGCTCCGGCGCACTGATTTCACGGCATTCGTATTTTTCCGCGATGCTGGCTGCCAAATTCTTTGCCAAATGTCCATCACCTTGAATAAGGATTTCTGTTCTTCTGCGTCTTTTCATAGTCGCTGCCTCCTTGTCTGTAAGTTCATCGTAACTTGTCGCCAAGTGGCTGTGTTTTAAGCTCTCGTAAAGCTTGTGTAAAGGTGCTTCACAATCGTGACAAGAAAAGCGCAAGCGCACTTACAGCCTAAACAATAAAAGAAAAACTCAAAGCTACACTTTCTTAAGCATAAAAAAAACAGGCAAAGGATCGTTTCTCCTTTGCCTGTTTTTTTAATCCATCGTGATATCATATTTGAATTTATCGCTGCGGTATAAGATTTTAGTATGTTCCAGCACATCTCCTGTCGCTGCATCGATGCAGTCACTTTCCACCATAATGAGAGGCACCATGCTTTTACATTGCAAAAGCTGTTGTTCTGTTGATGTCGGAAAAGAGATACTTAGCAAGGTTTTGTTGTTGGCAAACTCAGTATGGCCGTGCTTTCGGTAATAAGCGAACATTGAGCGGATATCGGGTCCTTCTGTTTTGATTTCAGGAAACATCTTTTCGCTTACAAAGGATTTGTGGATGGCCATCGGTTGCCCGCCGATAAATCGGCTTCGGGAAACCTTATAAACGCTGTCCCCTGATCCACATGCTAATGATTTATAGATTTTTTCATCATAGCGAATTTTTTCGCAACTGATGAGCCGCGTTTCTAAATCATAACCGGCCTGCTCCATCTTTTCAGTAAAGCTGATTTTGCCGGTTAAATGCAACTGAATTTGGGTGGACTCTTCTTTTAAAAATCTTCCCTTACCTTGCTTCGAATAGATGTAGCCCCGTTCTTCCAGCTTAGTCAATGCCGCACGCACAGTCATGCGCGGCACTCCATAGCGATCGGCTAACTTGTTTTCTGAAGGCAACTTTTCACCGGCTGAAAATTTCTTTGATGCAATTTTTTCCATTAACTCATCCAGAATTTGTGTTTCTTTGTCGAGTGAAATAATAAGCCACCCTTTCCATCGCTTTCGATTCACCATCCAGTGGGTTGTTTAACTTGGTTTTACGTTCCTCATCAGTTCCACAGCCAACCAGCCGCGCACCCCGTTGATCAGCCAAATTCCCTCATATTCCTGAAGCTCTTCCTTAAGGATGACTTTTTCTTCAATCAGCTTTTGATCCAGCAACTGCTGCCTAAACGTGCCTGCCAACAATCCGCAGGAAACCGGAGGCGTGAAAAACCGCCCATTCTTTTCAAGCACCACATTGCCGATGGTGAATTCCGTCAGCTGCTGTTTTTCATTCCATAACAAAACTGAAAATATGTCATCCGGCAGTTTGGCGCTGGCCTTGTCGTATACTTCACGGTGCGTCGTTTTATGGAACAGGAACGGATTTCTGCTGTCCACTGCCGAAGAGGCAAGCGAGCATTTTATCGGTTTATCGATCGTTGCAGTTTTCTGTGCCTCCAGTTTCGTCTGTCCTTTGTCATCCAGGAGCATGCGAACCTTGTAGGTGCCTACCGGGTAGGTTTCTGCTAACTGATTTAACTCACTTTCGATTTCCGGAATATTTCCCGGGAAATGAAAATAATCCGCTGAATCTTTGAGACGTGCCAAATGATACCGCAGCAACGGGTAGTTTCCGTCCTTCAGTTTCAAGGATTCCAGCAGGCTGAATACCGGCCGTTTCGCTGTCAACACTTCTGCTTTTGTCTGCAGTTCCCGGTATTCCCCTTCCGAAGTCGAATCCCAAGTGATGCCGCCTCCCACACCATAGCGAGCGGTCTCTTTTTCCTGGTCGATGACGACTGTACGGATGGGCACATTGAAGACAGCGTCTTTGGTCGGCGTGATGAAACCGATAGCACCGCAATACACTTCTCTCGGCGTCTGTTCCAGTTCGGCTATGTAGTTCATCGTACTAATTTTCGGTGCACCTGTAATTGATCCGCATGGAAACAAAGCTTGAAACCAGTCCAGGATAGTTGTTGTATTATCCAGTTGGGCTTCTATCGTCGAGGTCAGCTGATGGACGGTCGGGTAGGTTTCCACTGTAAACAGCGGATCCGCTTTGACTGTGCCCTTTTTGGCTATGCGGCTCATATCATTTCGAAGCAAGTCAACGATCATCAGGTTTTCAGCCCGTTCTTTTTCAGAAGCCCGCAATGCCGTGACCAGTTCCCGGTCTTCCTGCGTTGTACGTCCTCTTGGTGCTGTACCTTTCATGGGTTTGGCTGTCAGCGTTCCGTCCTGGACTTTAAAGAACAGCTCTGGAGATGCTGACAGTACACGGAATCTTCCAAGGTTCAGGTACGCACCATAGTCAGCTTGCTGATTTCTGGCCAGTTGGCGGTAGAACGCCAAGCCGCTGCCCGTAAATTCCGCAACAAGCCGTTCCGTATAATTCACCTGGTAGGTTTCGCCTTCTTCGATTGCCTGCTTAATCTGTTGAATCCCAGTTTTGTACCGCTCCACGGAGCTCACCATTTTCCACTCCGACACACTGTAAGGCTGCTGTTCTTTCTCAATCGAAAAGTTTTTTTTCGACTCATTGAAGATTCCGAACCAGACAAGCGGCATTTCGCCTCCGGTTTGCACGTTCATTTCCGGGTGAAAAGCCGGAGCTGCTTCATAGGAGACATAGCCCGCTGCGTAGAATCCATCACCAACCGCCTTTTCCACCTTCTCCAGAATTTCCGCCACTTCCGAAAGAGCGCTTGTTTCAAAGACCTCTAAAGGTTCACTGAACAAGAGCGGCTCAACTTCCTCGTCCTCATTTCGAAACTCATACAGTAGGTAAGGGTTTTGCATGTCCAGCACCTCCCTTATTATTTTCTTTCCATTGCTTTGCCAGTTCATAACTATTCTTCAGCATATTGAAACCTTCCAAGGTCAAAATCGATTCCGGATGGAACTGTATGCCTTCGATCGGCAAATACCGGTGGCGAACTGCCATAACCGCCCCATCTTCTGAACGGGCGGTCACCGATAGGCATTCAGGCAGTGGTTCTTCCGCGACCAAAGAATGATATCGAGTCACAGCAGTCGGATTGGAAATCCCTTTGAACAGCCCTTCTCCTTTATGCGTCAGCATGGAGACTTTTCCATGCATAGGTCGGTTTCCCTTAACGATTTGTCCCCCGAAATGCTGAATGATGGTTTGATGCCCAAGGCAAACACCCAGTATGGGAATCTGCCCGCTCAGCTTCTCCAGTACTTCCTTGCTCACCCCATCTGCCGCCGGACGCCCCGGACCGGGTGACAGCACAATCAGCTCCGGCAGAAATGCCTCTATTTGTTTTGCCGTCAATTCCCCATTCTGAAAAACCAGCACGGCTGGATCCAATTGCTCAAAATAATGAACCAGATTGTAGGTGAATGAATCCTGGTTATCGATGACGATGATCATGATGGACACCTCTTTAATTTCACTTTATTTTTATCTGTCATATGAGTTGAGCTAAAGAAACTACCTTTTACACAACGCTTCGGACGCTTTGGGCATAGCTCCCGCAAGAAGCCAGGCAAAGAACGCCAGTCTTCTTGCTTCGCCTAGCCCCGGGACGCGCCGGCGCTAAAAGATGGAGTGAATTCAAAGCGAGCCTCTGTGATTCCACTGTATTTATAAAAGATATGAAGCAAATCAGCGGAGACCCCTACGGGATTTCACAGCGATGCAGGAGCACCGAGTTTTTAGGAGCTAATTTGCGGAAAATCAGCAGGCGAAAATCATTAGTTCAACTTTTATAGATGCTTTTATTATACGCTGTAGAATGGCTCAGATGGAAATTTCCCAGAGGCAGAAGCGGCTCTCTGGCTTCAAATTATTAGCCAATAAAAAAACCGCCTTTCGGCGATTTTGCATCTTACTATCCGTTACACATAAGGCGAAGTATCCGTGGCTGCAATCGCCTGGCTTATTTTTTCAGCACTGTCCTTCAGAATCGGCAAGAATTCTTCCCTCAGCAACTCCTTCGAGGTTCTTCCGGCATGGGCAGAACAATTGATGGCAGCAATGACTTTACCCGATTTGTTGCGCAGCGGTACGGCGATGGAACGCAGCCCTTCTTCAAATTGCTGATCCACCCCACCCCAGCCGCGCTCACGCACTTCAGCGAGGGTTTGGCGCAATTGCTCTTTGTCCGTGATGGTCTTGCTTGTAAATTGTTCGAAATCAATGGCGTCCATATACCTCTCCAGTTCTTCCTCAGGCAAATAGGCAAGCAGGACATGCCCCATTGAAGTGGCATACGCCGGTAGACGTGAACCGACGTCCAGGTTGATGGACATGATGCGCTTGGTCGAAACCCGTGCCACATAAAGAACGTCAGTACCGTCCAAAATAGAGATCGAACACGATTCTTCCGTTTTCGCTACAAACTCTCTCATAAAAGGATGAGCCAAACTCCATGTGTTATTCGATGACAGATAAGCATAGCCAAGCGATAAAGTCCGCGCCGTAAGCGAATACGCACTATTTTCGGATTCCGCAAATCCCAGATGTTCCAAGGTTAAAAGGATTCTTCGGGCTGTCGGCCGGCTTAAGCCTGTTTTCTTTGCTACAGCACTGACTGTAAGAGATCGATCCTGCTGGGAAAAAGCTTGGATGACCTGCAATCCCCGGTCCAGTGATTGGATGTAATCCCCACTATTTTTAAAATTGTCTGATTCTTTTATTGACAAGACCACTACCCCCTGTGCTAAGATGACATTGTACGCATAACGATACATTGTACGTATATCGTACAATATTTAATTCCAATCTGCAAGCATTATATTTTTTACCGATTGTGAAGGCGTTTACATTTACGCTTTCACACTTAAAATACCATCCCATTATTAGGAGGAATTTGAGATGACAGAAAAAACAGTAGTAAACGAACGCGTATTGGGAGCTTATGAAGGGTTTGTTAAGCATTTGAAGAACTTCCTGGATGAGCAGCAATTCAATCATGAAGAATATACGAACTTCGTCAAATGGGCAGATCGCTTAGGACGCAGCGGAGAGATTCCTTTGTTCCTTGATGTTTTTGTGGAAACCCATGTATTGGAATCGAAATACAAAGATTCTCCGGGAACTGAGCCTTCCCTGCTTGGACCTTATTATGAAGAAGGATCGCCTGTTCTTGAGGAATCACCGTTTGTGATGCCACAGAGAGAAGACGAGCCCGGCGACAAATTGACGTTCCGTGGAAATGTCAGCTCTGTCAACGGACCGTTGGCAAAAACGAAAGTGGAATGGTGGCAGGATGATGCAGATGGCTTGTATTCAAACTATGACTCAACTGCGCCGGCCTTCAATTTGCGCGGTCAGTTCCATACAGATGAAAACGGTGATTTTGAAGTGCATTCCATCGTGCCGATCCCTTACCAAATTCCAACAAGCGGCCCGACTGGTGAATTCACTTTTGCAGCCGGCTACCACGCTTACCGTCCAGCCCATATCCACATCAAGTTCGAGCATGAAGGACATGAGACCTTGATTACGCAAGTATTTTTCGAAGGCGATGAATGGCTGGAGACAGATGTTGCCGGCGGCGTCCGTTCTTCTCTTTTAACAAAGCTTGAAGATAAGGGCGATCACAAAGAAGCTTCATTGAATTTTGTTATGAGAACTGAATAAGCCAAGTAAAAGCTGCCGGGATTTTCTTGGCAGCTGATTCTTTTTAATACAGGAACTGACAAATATGAACTGGAGTGGATTTAAGTGGAACTTTACAAAGTAGAGGTCAATGGAAACGAAATTCAAGTAGCCGATTATCCAGGAGAGAAAGGGACGATCATTGCGATACACGGATTAACTGGGACACATAAGAATATGCATTATTATGCTGAACAGTTTAAAGGCGATTATCGCTTTATCGCGGTAGACCTCCGCGGCCGCGGCAACAGTACAGCAGCGGATCCCGACACCTCCATCTTCAAGCACGCCGATGATATTTTAGGCTTGATTGAAGAATTGAAGGTCGTCAACCCGATCTTGCTCGGCTATTCGATGGGTGCTTTCATTTCTGCGATTGTCGCCAGCCGTCTGAAATCGGTCAAGGCATTAATTTTGCTCGATGGCGCTGCCAAGGCATCCGAACACCAAAGAGGGATTGTCCAACCTTCCCTTGGAAGAATCAGCCGTGAATTCACTTCTAAGCAGCATTACACAGAAGAAATCCAAAAGATTTACGCAACTCTCGGAATCGAGTGGAACGAAGTATTACAGGAAACAGCGGAATATGAAGTCGGCCCTGTAAATGGCCATTGGGAAAACAAAGTCACTGAATCGCGCATCGTGACAGACTTCGATAGTTTTTATTCCTTTGATCCGGTGGAAATCTGCCCGCAGATCGAGTGTCCTGTCCTGCTGGTTTACGCCGAAGGGAATATCGGCTCCATGCCGCCTCTGTTTTACCTGTCAGATTATGATGAAACACAAAAACACACCAAGAAAATCGAGACCATCGTTTCAGGCGCCAACCATTACACCATGGTTTTTGAACAACGCGAAGAGATTCTGCAGGCAGCCGACAGCTTCCTGAAAAAATTGTAGAACAACATCCTGCAAAGGGGTGTATGGGGGGAAATCATCTATGAAATACACATTGAAGACCTTAAAGACAAGCATGTGGAAATCACATAAGCAAACGAAAGATCTGCTGACGATGGCAGAGCTGCGGAATTCCGGCGGTGCTGGGGTAGCAACTGCGGAGTTTACCGAAAAAGAATCCTCGTCCCAGGAAAACGAAAAAACCTTTCGCAAGAAATCCTATAACCTGTCCCAAAAAATCGGACTGTTTTTAGGTCCCGCTTTATTTCTGCTGATATTGTTCTTACTGCCGCTTCCCGGACTCAGCACAGAAGGCCGGTCAGTGTTGGCCGTAACTGCATGGATGGCCGTCTGGTGGATCCTTGAAGCGATGCCGCTTGGAATCACTTCGTTGATGCCGCTGGTTCTTTTGCCTTTGCTGCAGACAGTAGAGGCCGGCGTTGTCGCTTCGAGCTACGGCGATAATTTGATCTTCCTGTTCATCGGTGGATTCGCCCTCGCTTTGGCGCTGGAACGCTGGAACCTTCACGAACGAATCGCCTTGTCCATCATCAGTGCCGTAGGCGCCAGCACGTCAGGCCTGGTACTCGGCTTTATGCTGGCTACAGGTTTCCTGTCGATGTGGGTTTCCAATATGGCTACGGTCATGCTGATGATTCCGATCGGTTTGGCGATTATCGCAAAAGTCGTCACTTTGATGAAGGAAGATGACGTCTATACAAAAGAAGAAGAAACGAAGTTCACCAAGTCCATCATCTTTGCCATCGGTTTTGGCGGAACGATCGGCGGCAGCGCCACCTTGATCGGGACACCGACGAACTTGGTGCTTGCGGGACTGGCCAGTGAGCTGCTCGGCTTTGAAATTTCCTTTGCCCAGTTCTTCATTTTCGCCTTTCCGTTAGTGACATTGCTGATGATCGTCTCGATTTTCTATATTACAAAAATCGCTTACCCGATGAAAGTTAAAAATATCCGAAACGGTAAACAGTTTGTGGTTGACCGCAAAAAAGAGCTTGGCGTCATGAGTTACGAAGAAAAAATCGTCTTGACGATCTTCACTCTGACCGCCTTCATGTGGATGACGAGAACCTTTATCTGGAGCGACATCATTCCAGGATTGAGCGATACGATGATTGCTATGGTCGCCGCTATCCTTCTCCACTTGATCCCTGCTTCAGGCGATTCGGGAGACCGGATTTTAAATGGCGATTCGCTGAAGAACATGCCGTGGGGCGTTCTGCTGTTGGTCGGCGGCGGGCTGGCACTGGCATCGGGCTTTAATGGTACAGACCTGGCTTCATGGATCGGCAGCCAATTGCTGCTGCTTGAAGGCACTTCCTACCTGCTGATTCTTGCGGTGACCACTTTACTCGGCATCGCCATGACACAAGTGACGCCAAACACTGCAACGGTAACCATTTTGGTGCCGATCACTGCCGCGCTCGCTTTAGCGATCGATGTCCATCCCCTGCCATTGATGACCGCTGTTGCAATGGGCGCCGGATTTGCGTTCATGCTGCCGATCGGTACGCCTTCCAACGCCATCATCTTTGCAACCGGAAAAATCACGATGGTCGATATGCTGAGAAGAGGTTCCGGACTGACGGTTCTCGCTTTCCTTCTCATCGTCGTATTCGTCTACTTTATCCTACCGGTCGTTTTTGGCATCAATCAGCACGAATACCCCGACAGCTTAAAATAAATGAAAATCCAGGAGTGAGAATATGAGCAAAGCGTTAGATTATTTCAAAGAAGTGTACGATGAGGTGCCTGGATGGGTCCAGAAAATGCACGATTACAGCCCGGCTGTATTGGACACCTATACTGGAATACGCGGAGAAATCATGCAGGATGGTTCCTTGTCCCGCAAGGAAAAAGATGCTTTGATCGCCAGTATGAACGCGGCTCGCCTGTACTCCCGGAGCATGCTGTTCCATACAAAAGGCGCCATCGACTTTGGCTATACCGTACCGGAACTGGCGGAGTTTTTCCTGACTGCCTACTTATACAAAGGCGATAAAGCCTTGGCGTTGTCCCTTGAAGCGATTTCCTATGCACTCGAATTGCAGGGAAAAACAGCAGTACGGCAGGACCCGGCTCCCGAACATGCTGCGGATTCCCTTACTACCATCATTGACTGGCTGGACGGCGAAGATACGTCTTATCTTAAAGAAACCTTAGCAGTTATCCGCTCCGGAAACCCTGAAGAGATTCAAACCAAGATTTTGGGGGATGGACTGTTATCCTCACGTTTGAAGCAGTTGAACATGGCCGGCAATTTCATCGTGGAATTGAACGGCAAAGGTGCGGCCCCTTGGATGGATAAGGCGCGGTCAGCTGGCGCATCGGAAGCGGACCTGGCGGATATCGGCTATATCTGCATCCTGACTGCCGGCATCCCTGCCTGGTTCGAATTGAGCGACTCATTGAAAACAACCGACTAATCACCGAATGGAGGATTTCAGATGTCAAAAATACAGCAAGATATCACACAAGCTTTGGAATGCATCAAATCTGGAGACACTGTACTAGTCGGCGGGTTCGGCCTGATCGGCGCCCCCCTTACCTTGATCGAAGGGTTGACTGAACGCGATGTCACCGACTTGACCATCGTCAGCAACAACCTCGGCGAATCCGGCAAAGGACTCGGAATTCTGCTCAATCAAAATAAAATCAAAAAAGGCATCGGCTCTTATTTCACCAGCAACCGTGATGTCGGTGACAAATACCAGAATGGTGAAATCGAACTGGAATTGCTTCCGCAAGGCACGCTCGCTGAATCACTTCGCGCAGGCGGCGCAGGCCTTGGCGGTTATTATACAACTACAGGTGTCGGTACCGATTTGGCGATCGGCAAAGAAGAACGTGAAATCGATGGCATCCACTATATTCTTGAAAAAGCCATCCGTGCAGACGTAGCTTTGATCCGCGCCCACAAAGCGGATACGCTCGGAAACCTGGTTTATTACAAAACGGCACGCAACTTCAACCCGTTGATGGCTACTGCTGCGAAAACCGTCATTGTCGAAGTGGATGAAATCGTTGAAGCGGGCGAATTAGATCCCGAAGAAGTAGTTACGCCCTTCATCTATATCGATACGATCGTCAAAGCACAGCAAGTGTTGACGAAAGAAGGAGTGGTGGCAGTATGACGGTTCAATTGAGCAAATCAGAAATGCAGCACGGGATTGCTAAACGCGTCGCACTGGAACTCGCAGGTCCGTGCATCGTCAATTTGGGCATAGGAATCCCGACTTTGGTCGCGGAATACATGACAGAGGACAATATTTACCTCCACACAGAAAACGGATTGCTCGGGGTAACCGATGTAGCGGATGAAGCGATTGATCCCAACTTGGTCAATGCCGGTAAATTGCCGGTCGGCGAAGCGGTTGGCGCTTCCTTCTTCAACAGCTCGGACTCGTTTGCCATGATCCGCGGCGGCCATGTGGATGTAGCCATTCTTGGCGCCCTTCAAGTGGATGAAACCGGCGTTATCGCCAATTGGGCCGTACCCGGCAAAAATATCATGGGTGTCGGCGGCGCGATGGACTTGCTGGTCGGAGCGAAAAAAGTATTTGTGACGATGAGCCACACTTCGAAAGACGGCAGTTCCAAGCTATTGAAGGAATGCACCTATCCGATCACTTCCACACGCCAAGTCGATATGATCTTTACAGAACTGGCGGTATTCAAAGTGAACGCCGGCCAACTAGAGCTGGTGGACCTGATGCCTGGCGCAACCATCGAAGAAGTTCGCGAAAAAACCGAAGCAGCCTTTACAGAATAGAAGAAAGAGGGTTTATACGCATGAAAATACGTTCACTTGACGTTTATATAGTCGATTTACCGACCATCCGGCCGCATCAACTGGCGATGCATACCATCGTCTCGCAGACGATCTTGCTCGGTTGCGCTACAGACGAAGACGGACGCGAAGGCTGGGCGGAAGTCGCCACTATCGGCGGTGCTTCCTATGGCGAATCCACGCCGGAAGCGATCAAAGCCAATATCGATGCTTATGTCACGCCTTTGGTTATTGGCCAGGACCCTATCCATTTCGATAAGATCATGAACGATGTATCAAAGCTCGTACGCGGCAATTACTTCGCCAAAGCTCTGGTCGAAGGTGCCATTGTGGACCTGGCAGCCAAAAGCAAAAACATCGCTGCCTTTGAGTTGTTCGGGGGACAAATCCATAAGTCATTGCCGATTGCCTGGACACTGGCAAGCGGCAATACGGAAACCGATATCGAAGAAGCACAGGAAATGCTCGAGAAGAAACGACATAACATCTTCAAGCTGAAAATCGGCAAGGGCGATCCCTACCAAAACGTGGAGCATGTCCGGAAAATCAAACAAGCACTCGGCGATCAGGCGCGGTTGACGGTCGATGTCAATCAGGCTTGGGATGAGGATACATCAAATTACTGCATCGCTTCCCTTCAGGATGCCGGTGTTTCAATGGTCGAACAGCCGCTGCAGGCCTGGGATTTCGAAGGCATGTCACGTTTAACCGCTAAATTCACCGTGCCGATCATGGCGGATGAAGCGGCAACCAGCATCCAGGATGTTTTTCGGATAGCCAAATACCGCGCCGGAAATTCCATCGCGTTGAAGCCCTGCAAGCATGGCGGATTGACACAGACGAAAAAAGTGGCCGGCATTGCAGAAGCTTCAGGACTCGGTCTATACGGCGGTACCATGATCGAATCGAGTCTAGGGACCGCCATGTGCGCCCAGTTATATGCCACTCTTCCTGAAATGAAATTCGGCACCGAGATATTCGGCCCATTATTATTTAAAGACACTCTCACAACCAACAACATCCGCTTTGAGAACTTTGAAGTCATTGTGCCGGACGGTCCCGGCTTCGGCATGGAGATCGACAAGGAAAAAGTGAAACATTACGCACGCAAGTTCCAGTCAGAAACGGAGATGACGATTTGAGAAATACAGTGATAGTAGATTCAGTCCGTACCGCCATCGGCAAACTGGGCGGCGGCATCGGAAACGAAACGGTCGACTTTCTCGGCTCCCATGTCATTGAAGAATTGCTGCGCCGAACTCAATTGGAACCTTCCGCTGTGGAAGAAGTCATTTTAGGACAGGCTAAACAAAGCGCCGACGTCTCCAATTTGGCCAGGGTTGCTATGCTGCGCGCAGGCATCCCGGCTGAAGTGCCCGGCTATACCATCCATCGCCAATGCGGTTCCGGTGTACAGGCATTGAATTCAGCGGCTCAGCAAATTCAGACAGGCCTCAGCGATATCATCATCGCTGGTGGAGCCGAGTCGATGAGCACAGCCCCTTATTACGTCAACAATGTCCGTTTCGGAACGAAATCCGGGGATACCCTGTTAAAAGATCCCAATACGGCAAGCCAGCCGGGATCGCAGCCACGTGAAACTTATGGCGAACTGAACATGGGCATTACAGCTGAAAACGTCGCGGATAAATACGGCATCTCACGCCAGCAGCAGGATGAATTCGCTTTGGAAAGCCAGGAAAAAGCCGCCAATGCGATTTCAAAAGGTTATTTTGAAACCCAGATTGCCCCTTACCCGGTCAAAACCCGGAAAGGCGTCAGCGAGTTTAAAACGGATGAACATCCGCGCGAAACGACGCTTGAGAAATTATCGCTCTTGAAGCCGGTCTTCAAAGAAGGCGGCACGGTCACTGCAGGCAATGCCAGCGGACGGAATGACGGAGCGGCAGCTCTACTCGTCATGTCGGAAGATGAAGCTGCCAAGCGCGGCTATCAGCCAAAAGCCCGTATCCTTGCCCAAGCCTCTGTCGGCTGTTCCCCTGAACTGATGGGAATGGGACCCGTTCAAGCAAGTTTCAAGGCATTGAAACAAGCGGGCTTAAAAGTGGAAGACATTGATATCGTCGAATTGAACGAAGCCTTCGCTTCCCAATCCGTCGCCTGCATCAATGAGTTGGGACTGGACCGCAGCAAGGTCAATCCAAACGGCGGCGCGATTGCGATGGGCCATCCCATCGGTGCAACAGGCGCCATCCTTTTGACGAAATTAACGCATGAACTTGAACGCACCGGCAAAAAATACGGATTGGTGACACTCTGTATCGCTGGCGGCATGGGAATTGCAACGATTATTGAAAACCTGAACGCATAACAGAAAAAGGCAGGAGCACCGGAAAAAATCGGGCTCCTGCCTTTACTTATGCTTTGCATCCATTCATTTTTCACCTAATCTGCCCTTCAAACCCTGCATCTCATCACAAACGGCTTGGTTTCCTCAGCCGCCTTCGCTTTTCTGCCTGCCATTTGCCTTTCGACACGTTCCACCATCCGATGACCGATTCCTTCCCCCCGAAACGAAGGGATCACGGATATGTGCTGAACGGTGAAGCTGTCGTCGTCTTCTATATGAATACCGATGGCGCCCACATAATCATCGTCTGCTTTCCAAAGGAAAAGCTGCCAGTCGGGGCGTTCGTTATACAATTCCATGGTTTTTTTCAGTTGTTTTACATTCCGTTCCTTGGGCATGAATGACAACAGACCCATAGCGATTTTTTCGTGCGGTCGTTTATATCTGCTAAGCATTGGAATCTCCTTCCTTAAGCAGTTGCTCAAACAAGCGTATTTTGTTCGATGGCATCGAAAGCGGCAGACAGCCTGGCAGCGAAATCCTCAGGAGCTTCTTCTGAAGACAAATAGACGCAGATGATATCCGGATTGCTATCCATTCGATGCTGGTAAGTTGTCGGCAATGGAATCGGATGCCTGTGGAGCGCATTGATAAAGGACGCTAACTCCCCTGGCAATAAAAATATTTCTGCTTGGTTGAAAGCTTTTCCGTTGTCTTTTAGATTCTTGAAAGAAATATCATGATCCAATGTACAGGTGAAGTTTTTACTGTGTGAAGAAATATTGATGGTTCTTTTTCTTTTGATCAAGCATTCTTTGCCCTGCAGTTCTACTTCGGAATTCATCAGCAGGCCAACCTGTTCGGCCAATTGCTCTAGTTGTTCCATCCCTCTCATCCTTTCTTTTTTTCCAGATGATATTAATAATTGTAAAAAACAGTAAAATTCTATACGAAAACGCCGAAAAGAATCGAAAGACTCTTTTCGGCGTTGTCTACAGCACTATCGTCTGTTACACCCAGCCAACTTATTCCGGCTATTTATATTCCGTAAGCTTGCAGCTTAAAGTGGATTGGATTTAACGGAAATCCAAGTGTTTTCCGCTCTTCCCTAACTTATCATCACTTGAAACAAAAGTAAAACCTTTGACCCAAATTCTTCTACAAAAAACCATTAAATTTGTTCTCTATGCTATTTTTATATTAATAAAACCGGAAATTACGCCGAATAAGAGTCAGGAGTTTCTACCATTTGATCCCGTTCACTACTGCTTTTGATGGTTTAAATTCTTTTAATTTATATATACCCTTTTTCTGAAATAAAACACTTTTCCGACAAATGGAATCATTTCACTGAAGTCAGCCTTTTTTCCACATAGATGGGCTTCTCTTTAAAAATCTGTATGGTACGTTCCTTTGAAAAGCTCCATCAATTTCTTACAGCGGGAAGCATCACTTGGCTGCGGCATCAATTCCACTTTCAAGGTCGCCACCAGCTGGGTCTTTACGAAAAGCATGTCGCGGAAGCGGTCGACCGCGCCGCAGAACTCCGCGAAAAAACTGTCGCCGGTTCCGAAAACCGCTGTTTGCAGCTCTTTTTTGTCCAAGCACTCGATCGCCTGGTACAAAGCATGCATTTCTTCCGGAATTTCGCCGCTTCCCCATGTATAAGTGCCGATCAATACTCCATCATAACTGGGCAGTTCGAACAAAGGAAACTCCTCTACCCGGTACAGCTTTGCATCAAGGCTTTGGTTCTGTGCAGTCTCCTGCAGCATCTCTGCCAATTGCTCCGTATTTCCGGTAACAGAGGCATAGACAATCGCAAGCTTCGGGCTATAGTTCGTCAAAGCCATTCGACTGCGACACTTTGGTATAGGTCCGTGATTTCTGTTCGAAAAAGTCGGATTTGGTATCGTTCATCATATCGTCTCCAAAAACTTGAATCCATGGCATCGGATTGCTGCGCTCTTCGTAAAGATTGTCCAATCCCAGCTGGCGCAGCCGTTTGTTGGCCAAATACTCCACATAACCATCAAACTCCACTAGATCCAGTCCCTCGATATCCTCCAGAATGTAATGTGCCCATTCCTTCTCAAGTGCTACGGCCCGGTCGATGGTCGTGTAGATGTACTGGATATTTTCGTCTGAATTCAGTTCTGGGTTTTCCGTCAGCATAATCCGGATAAACTGGGCAATAAAATAAGCATGCTGCATCTCGTCACGCTGAATATAACTGATCATCGTGCTGGTCTTCAGCATCTTCTGCTGGCGCGCCAGATGATAGAAAAAGGCAAAGCCGGCATAAAAATAGATGCCTTCCAGGTTGATGGAATTGACGCTCAGCTTGAACAGGCTTTGCGGCGTCGGATTTTGCCGGAATTCCTCGTAGGCATCCAAAATCAACTCGTTGCGCTTTTGGACAACCGGATCGCTTTTCGCCTGGTCGAAGCGCGCATTCTGCTCACTGACCGAGACCAGCGAACTTAAGATATAGGAATACGACTCGGTATGGACCGCTTCCTGTTGGGAAATGACCGCGAAAATGGCCTTGAAGCTGGAGTCCGTGACATAATCCATCGCCTGGCTCATTGTCGGCGTCTGCAAACTGTCGAGTGAAGCCAGCTGCGTATTGATGCGCAAAAAGACGTCTTTTTCCACATCAGTCAAGCTGTCCCATTGCTTGATGTCGTCCTGCATATTAATCTCCTGCGCTTTCCAAAAATTAGCTAAAAGCGCCTGGTACAGATCGTACATTTGCGGATAAGCGATATCGTTCCAGTTCAATAAGCCCGAAGACTGGCCGTTCAAGACGCCAGTCGATTTGTTCGGATGTTCCGGATTCAGTAATTTAATCTTTGTCAACGGTTCATGTATGGTCATGAAGATCCTCCTTTAGCTTTGGCATGCTTCGCATTCTTCGATTTCCGCCTGTGATGTGCTGCGGACATAATAGGTCGTCTTCAGATGTTGCTGCCACGCTTCCAGATGAAGCTCCAGCAATTCCTTCGCTTTAATGGTATGCGGCACGTAAAAGTTAAAGCTGATGGATTGATCGATATGCCGCTGGCGTGCTGCGTTCTGGCGGATGCTCCATTTCTGGTCCAGTATGTGGCGTGCACGGCGGTAATAATCATAAGTGTTGTGATCCAAATCTGGCGCTGTCACTTTGAACTTGAAATTCTTTTTCTCTTCCGCGTATTCGACGGCATATAGGGGATCGATGCCATCTGTCGAACCGCCGATTTTTGCAGTCGACGAGTTCGGTGCCACGGCCATCATCCAGCCGTTGCGGACACCGGTTGCTGCAACTTCCTGCTGCAACTGGTTCCAGCGTTCACCTTTGTAATTCCGGCGCTCAAAATACTCGCCTGTCTGCCACTCAGATCCTGAAAACTTACTGAAGGCTCCTTTTTCTTCGGCCAGCTTCATTGAAGCGCGGATCGTTTGATAAGCGATTTCTTCGTACAGCGTATCCGCAAATTCAACGGCTTTTTCCGTTTCCCAATGGATGCCTTCAAGCGCCAGGAGATGGTGCCAACCAAAAGTTCCTAATCCTCATTTCTATTCAATAAAGGTCGTAAGCCTTTATCCGTTCTCTTATGAACTGCTGCATGTCACCATGCAGATTAGACTATATCACGTTCCTTTTTTAAGGAACCCCTGCTTTTCCACTATCATAAACTTATAGTGTACTCTACTCCCTTGTCTCCTCTAAGGAGTGGTTTCGATAGTCGTTAGGCTTTTATATCTCAACTGTTTTATATAAATAATTTGGGAAATTATCGTTTTTTAGTCTAGCTCGGATAGTAGTACGCTTAATCTCGGTTAATTTTGCACACTCAGATATGCTTAGATAACAAATTCCATCAACTAAGATTTCTTTTCTATGAGGCATATTTTTTTTCATGCTTTCCACAGCCAACTTAGGCTTAGGAACTCCTTTATTACTTGAAACCCATCCGCTCATACTTTTTTCTTTATACAGCTGCCTTCTTATTTCTTTCCAGTCACTTATATGAGTTCTTCCGAAAAAAGGATTTTTTTCTCCTGTTTTCAAAGAAGCTTTTTCTGAGAGTAGCTTTTTAACTTCCTCAGAGTGGCTTCTCCCATAAAAATGATTTCCACTCCCTGTCATTTTTTCTGATTTGAGTCTTCGCTCTGCTTCAGAAAATAGCCGACCTTTTGTTCCTGTACCACCTAAAGTTAAGTTATATCCGTGAGCAAAACTGTTATATTTTACGACATAATATGCCTCAAGAGCATAAAGTTCTTCTTGGGTGAACTTTTCATTTTCTTCTATTACAGTGAAAACAAAAGCTTCTTCTCCGTACTTATTAAAACTTTTTTGAAGATGATCGTTTTTGTGTCTATTTTTTCTTAGTTCTGAGAAGTGACCAATTTTCCGCCTATTTAAATTTACAGTTTCCCCGATATAATACTTACCCGTTTCGTTATTTAAAATCGAATAAATTCCCTTCATTACTTTGTCCTCCTTTCCTTTAGATTCAATTGAGATAATTTAGCACGGGATTGTCTCGTTTGAGAGTTTCCCCGTTTAACAGGGTTTTCTTAAAGAGTTACCCCTTTAAGCCACTGGATACTCAATGGCGCGGTATTTTTTATTCGTGGCATCAGCCTGCCCGACAGAAATCGTATTCAAGTCGATGACGTTATCCAGCATGCGCACCTGAACCCGTATCACCCGCTCTAACACGTCCGCTTTGACCGCTCTCGGCAAGTTGACGGATGACAAGTTACAGACAACAAAATCCCCCGGCTTGCGAACCATGACAAGGTTGCCGTCTTCATCGGTATATTCTTTCATGATGGTTGTTGCAGACATATTTTGTGTTATTTCTGTACACAAATTACTGCAGTAGATCGATGTAAGCCCTCTGCCTCTTGTATGCTTGTTCGGATTTTGGCGGTTCACTTCGTCCCGGTAGAACATATACGGTGTGCCGGTTTCCAGCTGCGACACCATGATGCGCGCCATAATCTCCATCGCGCGGTAAGTTTTGCGCGGCAATAGCGGATGTTCCACAGCTTCCTGGTATTTCTCGCTGAAGTATTTTTCATCGGTTTCATCGTAAAAGTCTTCGAGACCCAACGCGTTGCCGTTTTCGTCTTTCCAGCCCATCACTTGCTTGATCTGATGCGGACAGAAGGTATGCCATTCCCCAATGCTGCGGCCCGTTTCGTCCTTTTCCTGCAGCCGTTCCATAAACAGATCCGGAATCGACACACCGGTGAAAATATCGTGCGCTTTGCGGCGTTCGTCACCGTTATTGGTCTTCAGATCCAAAAATCCGTTCATGATATCCTTGTGGAAAACGTCCAAGTAAATCGCCACTGCGCCTTGGCGCTGGCCCAGCTGATCGACACTGACGGCCGTATCATTGACCAGTCGGATCCACGGCACGACGCCTGACGAATTGCCTTTGAACTTTTTGATGTCCGAGCCCAAAGCCCGCACTTTTCCGTAATAGATGCCGATACCGCCGCCATCTTTGCTGAGGCGTGCGATGTCCCAGTTGTTCAAATAGATGCCATCCAATGAATCATCGACGGTATCGATAAAGCACGAAGACAATTGGCCGAAGCTCTTTCCGGCATTCGATAAAGTCGGGGTCGCTACTGTCATATACAGATGGCTCATTGCCCAGTAGGCTTCTTTGACCAGTTCCAACCGTTGGTCTTTCGATTCGTTTTGCATCAAGGTCATCGCAATGACCAAAAAACGTTCCTGTGGAAGTTCGAACAAGCGTCCTTCATAATCTTTCGCCAAATAGCGGTCAGCCAGCAGAAACAAGCCGATGTAGTTGAACAGCAAATCCCGCTCCGGTGCAATTTCCTGTCCCAATTCAGTGATTTCTTCTTTCGAATACGCCGCAAGGAGCTCTTCGGAATAAATACCGATCTGTGTAAGCTCGTCAATCAGCCCATAGAAATCGCCGTATTTCTTTGAAGCGGAAAATCTGCGGCTGTCTGCAGCTTTTCCGTACAAGTCGACTGCATACAATTCTGCCGCCACGTATGTCCAATCCGGTTCATCCATGGTGATGCGGTTCAAAGCATAAAGCAACGACTGTTCTCCTTTTGCCTGTCCAGCCAACTTTGCTGCCCGTTCCAGCAGTTCACGCGTATCCAGTCCATATACATCCGTTGCCCGTTGAAGGGCTCTTTCCACTGCATTCATTTCTGTTGCTTCGATTTTCGTATTCATATCAGCACAACTCCTTTGCGTATTCGTTCACTTTCATGCGCCGCTGCTTGCGTTCCTGGGCGCTTTTGAATAGCTTTTCTTCGGCAGCCGTTTCCGGAATCACACCAGTTACAGGTGTCGGTTTGCCTTCGCTGTCGACTGCCACCATCGTCAGGATTGCCGTAGTCGTTAAACTTTTTTCACTGGTTTCAATATGCTGGCATTCGGCTTTGACGTATACTTCCATCGATGTTCTGCCTGTTGAAATGACCACACCTTCCAAAATGAGGATATCTCCCACTTTCGCAGAAGACAGGAAATTTACGGTGTCAATCGACGCTGTCACAACTGCTTTGCCACTGTGTCTCATCGCTGTGATAGCGGCAATCTCATCAATATAAGCCAATACCGTGCCTCCGAAAATGGTGCCCATATGGTTGGTGTCCGGGGGCAGCACCAGCCTTGTTTGAATGGTTCTTGCTACGCCTGCTGCTAACGGTTCCGTCATCTGCATTCAATCCTCCATCTCTGAGTAAAAAGAAAAAACCCCATCCTCTCAGGGAGGATGGGGTTGAAAACGCAGAATATCAGATGAAAACAGCAGAAAAGGGCTGTTCCACACATAAATACCTTTGTTATCCCTCTCAGCTCCCGGAGAAGATCATAAACGATAACGAAGGCAGGTCTCCTGGCTTGTGCGTCATCCTCTGCTATCTCCTTCCCGCCCATTGGACAGTGGATTGCGATAGCTCGTCAGCACTTACAGTTGCGGGAACAGCTCCGGAATTTAACCGGCTTCCCTATTAAGCCTTTTCAGGCACCTTCGTTATTGGTTCTACTATATATAGTTTTTATTTTCATCAAATCACTAAATATTGTATTTCTAAACTATAAATCACTTTCATTGCTTTGACAAGAAATTTTTCAACCTTCTGGTTGGGTGAAGGTTTTATTTGATCGTCAAATGCCGCTTCAACGCCTGCTTAACTGTACCCATAGTTGTCAATTGGCTGAAATCTACACGTGCTTCAATCGCTTTCAAAGCCAATTCTGGCCGAATTCCGGTGAAAATCAGTTGAATGCCGAGCAAGCGCATGATGTGATCGACCTTGTAGAGAAACTCCGCTACGACATTATCGATATTGTAGATGCCGGATACATCGATGATGAGGCATTGCAGGTTCTCCCCTTGAATTTTTTGCGGGATGATATCAAGCAGCCGATTGCTTCGGTCACCATCGACAGAACCCACAAGCGGCAACACGGCCAGGCCATCAATGATCGGAACGATGGGGGTCGATATTTCGTTTTTCAATTGCAATAAGTCCCGCTCCGTTTGTTTTTGCGCGCTGATGTCATGGATGATCGATTGAATGGCAACCGTTTCTCCATACTGAACGGGATAACAATACAACTCTACATCTGCTAGGGTCCCATCAAAACGTCTAACGGTGGTCTCCATCAATTCTCCGATCGCGCGGTCTTCCATGCCCGTGCGGATGCGTTCAGTGATGAGCTCTTTATAGTCTTCAGTAAAAACATCCACCACATTCGCACCGATGAGCGTCTCTTTGCTGGCTTTGAAAAAATCCGATCCCGGCTGATTTATATATAGGACTTTCTGATTTGAATGGATGATGGTCGTTTCGTTCGAATACTCCGCTATTTGCTGATAGATTTCTTCTTTTTCAGTAATGCTCAGTTGTGGTACTGGCGATAAACTTGGCATTTTTTCTCACTCCTTCTGGCTAAGAAACTGCCTTATCCTCTATTTTACACTTTTTCAGAAAAACTTTCAGGGTCTGCAGATGTTTCAAATATCTGAATCATTCCTTTATTTACACTTCTATTTCAAAACTTGTAAAACAGAAAAATTATGCTATGATAAGAAATTGTGATTTCGGAATATCTTTTTGACACCGTTTTTGGAAATACAGTAACGTAAAGTTATGGCAAATGGAGATACACCATGAAACAATTAACAGGAAATGCTTTTCATTACGGCTGGGTCATTATCGCGATTGCAGCCTTGTCCCAATTTTTCTCTGGCCCCGGACAAACTTATTCCAACTCGATTTTCATCGATTATTATATAGAAGACTTCGGCTGGAGCCGCTCGACGGTTTCCGGCATCTACTCAGCTGCCACCTTAACCGCTGGCTTCCTGCTGTTTTTTGTCGGTCGGCTGATTGACCGCAACGGTTCACGAAAAATGGCGGTTGCTGTTTCCATCGCCCTTGCGGTGGCCTGCTTCTTCAACAGTTTCGTAACAAGTCTCGTCATGCTGTTCATCGGCTTCTTTTTTATCCGGCTGCTTGGACAAGGTTCCATGGCGCTCATCTCAAGCTCACTCATCCCCCAGTGGTTTGTCAAAAAGAGAGGGCGCGCCATCAGCATTGCCGCAATCGGCGGATTGGTCAGTTCCGCTGCTTTCCCCCTGCTGAATGTTTGGCTGATCGAGTCATTCGGCTGGCGCAGTTCGTGGCTTATTTTAGGGGTCATCATCATTGTTTGCTTTACACCGCTTGCTCTTTTCCTCATTCAAAATTCTCCTGAAGAAATGGGTTTATTGCCGGACAACGGCGATAAACTAAGGAAAGAACCTGAAAAAATGGCCATTGAAGAAGTCAGCTGGTCGGTGAAGGAAGCTTCAAAAACCCGAGCATTCTGGTTATTGCTGCTATGCGCCGCCATTCCCGGAATCGTCAATACCGGCTTGACCTTCCACCTGGTTTCCATCTTCGCTGAAAAATCCCTATCCCTTGAAACCGCCGCAGGCATTTTGAGCTTAACGGCATTGATCGGTTTGCCGGTCACATTCATCACTGGCATCCTATTGGAAAAAGTAAAAGTTCAATACATGTTGACGATCGTTTTTGCAGGGGAGCTCCTATCGTTGTTTCTCCTGCAGAAAGCTGACTTTTTGGCAGCCGCCGTCATTTTCGGCCTGGTCTGGGGCGTCAGCATGGGAATCGAGCGGATCGTCATGGCTGTCGTCTGGCCCAATTACTTTGGCCGGAAACACATTGGCAGCATCAGCGGCATCTCGATGGCGATGGTCGTCACGGGATCTGCACTTGGCCCGTTGCCGCTCGGCATCGCCTTCGATCTGTTCGGCGGCTACATTGAAATCCTCTGGACGCTGATGATTTTTCCGGTTTTCGGCATCATTTCGGCTTTGCTGGCGAATCCACCGATGAAGGAAGTGCCTGCAAAAGAACCCGTTATTGAAGAGATTTATGGACCTCCAGAAAACCCCTTACTCGCGGAGTAAAGGGTTTTTTTGATGCAACTGGACTACTGGGCAAATAAAAAAAGTTGCCCAATTTGGACAACCCATTACTTCTCTATCTATGCATCGACCCATTCAGCTTCAGAGGCTCGTTCCTTATCTGTTTTAGGTTCGTCGGCTTTTTTATTGGTCTTACTGGTGTACGGCTTAAAACTCTTGGCCTTGTTGGCGCCGGCTTTCCAGCGGGTCCAGCCTTTTTTGCCAGTTCCCTGGCCCGTACCGCTTTTCGTTTTTGCTTTTGCTTTGCTCATTTTAATCACTCCATTACTTACGATGATGTACAGCTTATCACATCAGGGCTCAGAGTGGAATAGAAAGGTTTTGCTATTACTGGCCAAGCACTTTTTGAATATCTTTTTCAAAGGATTCGGGTTTGTCTTTTGGCGAGAAACGCGAAACGATGTTGCCGTTTTGGTCGATCAGGAATTTCGTGAAGTTCCATTTGATCCCACTCGACAGAAACCCTTTTGTGTTATCAGTCAGGTAGTTGAAAAGCGGATGCGCATCCTTGCCATTGACCTTCACGAGGTCGTGCATCGGGAAAGTGACCCCATAAGTCATGCGGCACGCTTCCTGCGCTTCTTCTCCGCTGTCTTTTTCCTGTCCGAATTGATTTGACGGAAAACCTAACACTACCAGTCCCTGGTCTTTATATTCTTCATACATTTTTTCCAGGCTGTCGAACTGATCTCTCAGCCCGCATTTGGTCGCCGTGTTGACAATCAACATGGCTTTGCCTTTGTATTCGCTTAATTGGTATTCTTCACCGTTCGGCTTTGGTACGGCAATATCGTAAATATTCATCCGGCATCACTCCTTTTGTGGTGATTCAAAGCATAGTTTACAGATCCATGGTTTTAAAAGTCGCATTCAGCTCTTTCAGGTTTTTCATCAAGGTGATGGCGTTGACGCCCATGAAGTTGCAGCTCGTAAGCTTATCGAAGACGGCCTGTTCAACCGCCGTTTGTTCGCTTCGGGCTTTTTCCGTCAAGGAAATCGTAAACGCTCGTTTGTCGGTTTCGGATTGCTGCTTGATCAGCCTCCCCTGTTCGATCATGCGATTGATGATGGGATTCAAGGTTCCCGTGCCAAGGCCGAGCCGTTCACCGATGTTTTTCGTCAGCAGTCCATCTTCTTCCCATAGGACAAGAAGCACCAAATACTGCGGAAACGTCAGCCCGAACGGCTCCAGCGCTTTCGCATACATTTTTGAAAAATTACTGGAAGCTTTATAGACTTCAAAACATAATTGCTGTTCAAGTTTCGTCGGTTTTTCCATTTACATCTCACCTATACTCGTTATTATAGAACGCTGATTTCCACATCCACGGATCCTTTGATCGCTTTTGAATACGGGCAATACTGATGCGCTTTTTCTACGTATTCGTGTTTCTTCTCTTCATCGATGCCTGTGATATCGACTACCAGTTTCACTGACAGCTTAACGCCGCCATTGTCTTTGTCTCCGATCAATGCAACAGTCGCTGTCACTTCGCTCTTTTCTATTTCCACTTTACCAGCTTCCAGCACCAATTCCAATGCGCTGTTGAAGCATGCGCTGTAACCTGCTGCAAAAAGCTGTTCCGGGTTCGTTGCTGTTGTTGCTGAACCTCCAAGGGCCTGTGGTTTTGCAACGTCCAAATAGAAAATATTGTCCGGTGAATAAACCGCTCCGTCTCTTCCGCCTGTATTGATCATTGTCGTTTCAAATAGTGTTTTCATGTATGTTTTCCTCCATCCGATTATATCTTGCACGATCTACATTATATTATATCGTGTACGATGTAAATAAAGATGCTCATATCTAAAAAAGACTTTATTCACCGTCCTGGCGAATAAAGTCTTTTTGTAAAGATCGATTAAGTTCCTTCTATACTAATAAATGAATGGAATCAAGCGCGCACGCTTTTTCATCCATTGCTCGTAATCCGGTCCGAACTTTTCAACCAGCAACTGCTCCTCATAATCGATCCGCTGAAGCAGGGCCCAGACCATGGCCACTCCTCCAATAATTGCAGCAACCAGGCTGCTGAAAAACAGCGCCATGCCAAGTGTAATCAGCAGAAGTCCGGTATAAAGCGGATGCCGCAGCTTCCGGTACGGGCCAGTGCTGACGATTTCATCCCCTTCGCGAACTGTGACGTAACGTGTGAATTGCGACTTCAAGTGTATAATTCCCCAGAAGCGCAGAAACACTCCTGATGCCAGCAAAATGATCCCCACCAGCTGGCCGCCCAACGCCAAGGCTGTGAATGGCTGCAACTCCTGCAGCATCATCGCCACAATGATTGTGGCAATCAAGACCGTGAAAATAGTGAAAAAAGTCCGTTTTTCCAAAGAATCGCCCTGGCCGACGCCGCGATTGCGGAAAATCACGAATTCGCCGATCCACAATAAGCTTATTGCCGTAAAAATCCATTCCATAATCGTCATAAAAGAGGCCTCAACTTCCTGTCCATTTCCTTCCAATATATAGAACATTCCGAAACAATACAATTGCTATCCCTTGCCAAACAAGCTCATCCAAACATCGGCAGCCGGAAATGCATCCTGCTGCTCTGACTTCCGTCCAAGCTCATGGGAGTTTTTGCGGGGATTTCGGCTGAACGATTGTAAATTTGATTGAACGGCTGTAAATCCTGCTGAACGATTGCAAATCGGCCTGAGCGCCCATAAATCCGCACGAACGACCATAAACACACCACACACCTGCCAGAATCCGAAAAAAAAGCCCATTGCCGACCCGGCAATGGACTCTTTTCTATGATTTTATCTACGTTTCCTTGAAAACTGGTGCTGCTGCTTCCCAATTACTCTTCTGTAGAAGAGATTTCAACCAGCATTGCCGTGAATGCGATAAAAACAACCATTAATGAAAGTACCATCGTGAACATTGTTCCTCAACTCCTACCAAGTTTTGAATCCTTCTGAGCCTGGCGGTGCATGTTGAATCATATGGCTTAACGGAATTGCATAAGCGATGACAATGAGTGCAACAGCGAGACCAATCCAAATCCACCAATTTTCAAGCCATTTCGGCGTACGGGTCATGTCACTTTCCGCCATCGGGAAGTCAACCACATCCTTCGGCTCGACCGCTTTAGGCGACAGGAACATCGTCATAATAACGATATAGATAAGGATCATCGCCGATACGAATAATATACTTCCGCCGATGGCCATCGTGACGTGATTCGTCAAGATGCCATCAAACCATTCCATGGCAGCTGGGTGATCGTTATAACCGGAATACGCAGTTCTTCTCGGCGCTCCGAGAAGGCCCAGAAGATGCTGTGCCGTTGACATCAAGAGCATACCGATTGACCAAGTGATGATTTGGACGAGTCCAAGCACTTTCATGGACTTGGTGAATTTTCTGCCTGTCAGATAAGGAATCAACCAGAACGTCAATCCCATGAATGTCATGGCCACTGGAGTTCCAACCGTAATGTGGAAATGTCCAACAATCCATAAGGTATTATGCACAACTTCGTTCAGCTGGAAGCTTGCATTGATGATGCCGCCAGCTCCACCAGGGATAAAGAATGCCATCGCGATGAAAATCGATGTAAAGCGGATATCTTTCCATGGCAATTTCGTAAACCATCCGAAAAGGCCTTTTCCGCCATTTTTACGTCCGGCGATTTCAAATGTCGCGAACATCGAGAACGCAGTCATCAATGAAGGCACGATGACCATGAACGTCAACACCACCTGAAGGAATTTCCAGAAGTTCGAAATTCCCGGTTCTGTCAGCTGATGGTGGAATCCGACAGGAATGGAGAACAGGATAAAGAGTACGAAAGACAAACGTGCCAAAGAATCACTGAATACTTTTACGCCCAGGATCTTCGGTACGATGACATACCAGGCCATGTATGCAGGCAATAGCCAGAAATACACGAGCGGATGCCCAAAGAACCAGAACAAGGTACGGCTGAGTTCCACATCAATGGTATCGGTCCAGCCGAACGCCCAAGGAATGTATTGGAACAATACTGTCGCCACGACACCAAGGCAAGCGATGATCCACATGATGATGGTGGTGATGGTCATGAAAGCGAATAACGGGCTCAACTGCCCTTTATTGTTTTTCCGCCATACTCTGTAATGTCCCACCAGTGCGAAACTGCTGATCCAGGTTCCGACGATAACAAGAGCAAGCCCTACATAGTAAAAGCCGCTTGCCTGAAGTGGTGCATAAAAGGTATACATGACGGAAGCTTCACCGGCCACGATCATTGCTGTTGCCATGACCGTTCCAAGCAACGTCACCCAAAAACCGATCCAGGAAAACAAGCGGACTTTCGGCCCGAAGCTTCCGAGGCTTTTGCTCATACCGGTAATAAAGAATCCAAAAATGAAAAATGTCGTAAATACAAGTGCGAGTAAGACGCCGTGCGCCGTTAAAATTTGATAATAGTCCAGCCAAGCCGGTAATTGAAGAGCGTCATTGCGGATAAAAACCTGAAGCAGTCCGCATAATGTACCTATTAGAAATGCAGCATAAGCTACGCCGATATTCCATAAAGCGATTTTTCGATCTTGCACAGCAATCATTCTTCGTACACCTCTATCTCTGTATACATCATATGGTGACCCGTTCCACAGTATTCATTGCAAAGAATTAAATATGTGCCCGGTTCTTCAAACGTGTAGGATTTTGTGGTAATCCGGCCTGGAACGACCATCATATTGACTTTTGTATCATCGATTGTAAGACTGTGGACCACGTCGGTGCTGGTCACTTTAAAAATAATTTCCTTGCCGACCGGCACTCTTAAGTCCGGTACCTGGTATCCAAAGGCCATAGCTACGATCGTAGCCTGATACGTGTCTTCATCCAATTGGGTTACACCCGGGTTATCAAATGGCGCTGTTTCATTCACTTTTTTGGGATCTATTGTTTCCATCCCTCCAGCTGGGGTGTGATCTTGAGAAAAGGCGCTCACTCCGACGACGCTTAAAAATACAATCAGCGATGCAATACCGAACACCAGCCAAATTTTTTCATATTTATGAAGATGCATTTAAACCTACTCCTTTCGTCCTGCCTTAACGGGCTACGTACAATAAATAAACGGCGATCCACATCACGATGATGATCAATCCCACTATGAAAACACTTACTAAAGTTCCTTTTAGATTGGCCTCCGGCTCCCGGTTTTCCTGACTCATTTCTTCTCACCTCTAATGCTTTTTGTTCTTACTTTCAGCCTATGCTATCGTCCTGCCTGGCACTGTGACATTTCTCACACTTGAACCTCATTTTTAATAGATTGACAAATTTTAGACAAAAAAAGAGCTCGCCGCATGGGCAAGCTCTCCTATTAATCAATTTTACATAAATAAATGGGACAGTTTTCACAATTTGTTTCTGTCTTTAAATGGCTCATATCGTGAATAAGAATTTTTCCTTCTGGTAAACTCACTATGCCATTCTTTTTCAAATCATTCAGCATGCGGTTGACCACTTCCCTGGTCATTCCACAGAAATTTGCCAGGTCCTGGTTAGTCAGGACCAGGTCGATCAGCGTCCCTTTTTCTGTTTTAACCCCATAACTGTTGGAAAGTCTGATCAATGTCGAATACAGCGCTCCTTTTTTACCGTGCAACAGCAAATCCCGGAATTTCGTCTGAGTTTTCTGCTGATCGATTCCCATCCATTTCATAAAGGCGATGGACAGCCGCGCATTCGACAGCAAGGCTTCTTCCAGATCATTAATCGAAATATGTAGGCATACCGTGTCTTCAATCGCACGGGCATCCAGCATATATTTAGGTGCTTCAGAAAAAATCGTCACTTCTCCGACCAGCTGTCCCGGACCGCAGATTTTCAGCGTAAGCTCCCGACCGTTCGGTGTCACTTTCTCAATCCGTATTTTCCCGGAGCGAATGATGAAGACCCCGCCGATGGCATCTCCCTCATGGAATAAGTAACTATCCTTCTTCAATTCTTTGGTTTGATGGCGTATTGACAGCAATTCTTCCATCCCTGTCAGTCCATCCGTGTTTACTGTTCCGGCCTTCACTTTATAGCCACCTTTCAACATGTCTTCCGTACGCTTCGATTTCATTTATTTTAACATGAATTTCCTTTTATCCGTGCAAAAGTTCATGACTTCGACACCTTTTTTCAAAAGAATGTGACAGATAAGAAGGAACTCCAGATCACGACAGCGAAGTTCCTAGTATAGAGACGAGGAGGAATGCTGAATGACTTTAAAATATTCCAATATTTTAGTAGCAGTAGACGGTTCCAAAGAAGCAGAATTGGCATTTAAGAAAGGCGCTGCAGCTGCAGCCCGGAACAATGCCACCTTGCATCTGGCCCACATTATCGATAACCGTTCATTCGGTTCCATCGAGGCTTACGATCGGACAATTGCAGACCGCACCAAAAAAACATCCCAGGAGCTGCTGGCCAAATATAAAGAAGAAGCATTGGCTGCCGGCGTAAAGGATGTAAATGTCATTATTGAATACGGAGTCCCTAAAGTCGCCATTCCTAAAGAACTGGCACCTAAATTGAACATCGATGTCATCGTTTGCGGCGCTACTGGATTGAATGCCGCTGAACGGTTTATCATGGGCAGCGTTTCTGAACGGATTGTCCGTTCTGCCAAATGTGATGTACTGGTCGTTCGCAGAGAACAAGCTGACGTATTAGCAGAAGAATAATCGAAAGTCCTTCCCAAACTAAATTCCTGGGAAGGCTTTTTTTTTGTCTTTTTACCTCTTCACTCGTCCTAACCTATCCTCGCCTTTTATCACAGCAACAAGAAGGCATGTAAATAGTCAGATAAATATCAAGTCCTCATTTTCAGGATAACGATATTTCACTAAAACGTCACATTGATGCTATAGAATAGCAGATTCAAGCTTATATTCTGACATTTTGTCATGTTCGCATTCTAATTGATAAGAAACTGTAATAATAAACAGGTTTATGCGGTGGTACAATGGGTCTGCTGGATTTTTCCTATGGCCACTTAAATGCCAAGGAAATTATCGATTATGTAATAAATTTATCAGTATAACTTATAGATAGCCACGGAAAATGAAAGGGGCGCGAGAGTTTGAATTCATTATCAAAAATTATGATGATCGCATTATCAGCAGTACTGGCTTTAACGATGTTCTTGCCGACTGCAAATGCAGATAAACTAAGTGATTTAGAAAAGAAGCAACAAGAGATTCAACAGAAACAAAGTGAATTGAACTCAGGGATTCAGCAAAAAACAAGTGAAATCTCCCAAAATCAAACCACACTCGAAAAAATCATCGCAAAAATCCGCGAATTGGATAACCAAATCATCGAAACACAAACCAAAATTGATGTGGCTCAAGCCGAAATCGACCAAACGAAAGTCGAAATTGACGAGTTGAGAAAGTCCATTGAAGAATTGGAAAGAAAAATTGCGGAGCGTGAAGAGCTTCTGAAAGAACGAGCTCGTGCCATCCAATTAAGTGGCGGCTCAGTAGATTACATAGATGTACTTCTTGGAGCAAACAGCTTTGTTGATTTCATTGACCGTTTTTCAGCAGTTAACATCTTGATCGAAGCAGACCGTGAAATTATGCGTGAACAAGCTGCAGATAAAAAACTGCTGGCTGAACAAAAAGCAGAAGTAGAAACGAAGTTGGCGGAACAGGAAGCTAAAAAAGCGGAATTGGTCGACTTGAAGAATTCATTGGATGCTCAAAAGAATAAACAGGCACAACTTGAAAAAGATCTAAAAGCCGAACAGGGACGATTGGCTAAAGAAAAATCAGCTCTTGAAGCGGAACATAATAAAGCGATGAATATCAGTTCAGATCTCGCCAAGAAAATTGGTGCAGAACAAGCACGCCTGGCAGAAATCGCCAGAAAAGCAGAACAAGAACGTCTGGCTAAAGAAGCAGCTGCACGTAAAGCGGAAGCTCAGCGCCAAGCAGCCGCATCTGCAGCTTCAGCAGCACCGGCAGCAACCGTTACACAAGCTTCTGTTTCTTCCAATGCCGGCAGCTCAACATTCATCTTGCCATCAACTGGACGCTTCACTTCTGGGTTCGGCGGCCGTGACATCGGAGCCGGAGCAGAATCACACCTTGGAATGGATATCGCAAATTCACCGGGTACACCGATTGTTGCCGCAGCGAGCGGAATTGTTTCGTACGCCGGCAGCATGGGCGGATATGGAAATGTCGTTATCCTTACGCATTCCATCAACGGCCAGACTCACGCTACCGCATATGCCCATATGAACTCGATCAATGTATCGGTTGGACAGTCAGTCGGACAAGGTCAGCAAGTAGGCGGCATGGGCAACACCGGCCGTTCAACAGGCACGCATCTTCACTTTGAAATTCATGTAGGACCTTGGAACGGTGCACGCTCGAATGCCGTCAACCCTGCTCCTTACGTACGCTAATAGTAAAACCCGGCATCTCTTTGGAGATGCCGGGTTTTTTTACATGCTAAATCCAGTCAACTTTCCTGTAAAACTTTGCTTAATCAAGCATATGTATTGAAGTGATCATACCGATTGCAAGTTGCCGTTCACCGAACGAGTCTTCATAGGTGACTGCCCATTTCTCCTGATCCAGTTTTCGGATCGTGCAACGGCAGTAGTGGAAATGGCGTTCTTGCCATGATTGGATAAACACAGTGCACTTACGCTCACAAGCCACTACCAGCATATCAAGGATGGCCCCTTGCTCATCAGCACTGAGCATTGGCTGCGGATCATTAATAAAGTCAGCTGTGGAATCCCAAGCATGCTCCGATACGAACAGTCCCTCCCATCGCGTTTGCCTTCTTACATATCTTTTGCTGGTACTGTTTCTCTCCTCCATATTCTTCACTCCTTTCAAATAAGAACGTTTGTTCTTATTATACCAATTAAAAGCAGCGATTGTGTTATTTCGGAAAAATTTTTATTTTAAAGTAGAACTATAAGCTTTTAAAATTTTCACCTTTTTTACAGAAACGTGCCTTTTGAAAGCGTTGACAATGCAGAAAGACAAAGATATACTAGACTAACTAGATGAATAGTTTGAATATTAGGATTGTTACTGATGACGCAGGCAAAACCTAAGTCGCTAAAAGGTTAAAATCACTGTGATTTTATCTATTTTTAGTATGACTTAGGTTATTTATATTGGATAACGAAAGAACTGAGGAGAAGCCATGAAAATTGCTAAGGTTATTAATAATAATGTAATTAGTGTGCTGGAGCCAGATGGTTCGGAACTGGTGATAATGGGCACCGGACTGGCTTATCAGAAAAAGCCTGGCCAAGAGGTCGATCAGCAAAAAATCCAAAAAGTGTTTGCGTTGAAAAACAAAGAAACGTCCGATAATTTTAAGATGCTTCTTCGGGAAGTGCCTGTTGATCATATGGTGGCGGTTGAAGAAATCATTACCTACGCAAAAAATAAGCTGGGCAAGAAATTAAATGAAAATATCTATGTTTCCTTAACGGATCATATCAATTTTGCGATGGAGCGGTTTCGGGACGGCATTGAAATAAAGAATGCTTTGTTATGGGAAGTTAAACAACTCTATAAGGAAGAGTTTTTAGTTGGCATGAAAGCTGTGGAACATATAAATGATAAGTTCAATGTGTCGTTATCTGAAGACGAGGCAGGCTTTATCGCGATTCATTTAATTAATGCAGAGATGAATGAAAATGTATCGACTACGCTGGATATTACAAAGTTCATCCATCAAATCATTACAATAGTCAAATACCATTTCAAAGTAGAATTTGAAGAGGATTCCTTAAATTATATGCGCTTTATCACCCATTTGAAATTTTTCGCCCAACGTATTTTTAAAGGTACACATTATGAAGGAACAGATGATGATTTGTATACTATGGTCAAACAAAAGCACCCAGACGCAGCAAAATGCACGAATAGAATCAAGGAGTATATTAAGAAAGAATATGGCCATGACTTGACCAACGAAGAAATGCTTTACTTAACGATTCATATTGAACGCGTCGTAAAAAGATAGATCATTTAGTAAGTAAAAACTCTTCGTTAAAAGAAACTCTTATACGTAAAAAAGAAAAGATGCCCCAATCAGGCATCTTTTCTTTTCCTTTAATCGTATATCTCTACTGGCTTTACTATTTGGCTTGGATAGTAGTCAATACATAATTATTTATGGCATATGCTACACCATTTTCATTGTTTGAATGTGTAACAACATCACAAACCTCTTTCACTTGAGGCTCTGCATTTCCCATCGCAACTGAAAGTCCAGCCACTTCAAGCATCGGAATATCGTTAAAGTTATCTCCAATAGCCACTGTATCGTCTAAGGGAATGTTGTAGTGCTCAGCTACTCTTTTCAGAGCGCTCCCTTTATTTCCATGCTGATCCATCACTTCGATATTCAAAGGGCTCGAAGAAGTGATGCCGATAGTAGAGATGCCCTCCAAATAGCCGGATAACGCTGTTTTACTGCTGCTGTTTAAAGTCAGTACAAAGAATTTTTGGATGGTTAAATCTCTTCTGTTAAACAACTCGCTATAATGCTCGAAGAAATTAATGAGACTGGATTTTTGCGGCTGTTCCGTAATTTTTTGATAAATTTCATCTGAAAGGCCTTCGACTTTGATCTGTTCCTGTTTCATCGCAAGTTCTACTCGTTCTGACCAGTCTTCAGGTATATAAATACCGTAATTGGTGTAGATTCGATATGGAAACTGATCCTCATCCAGCTTCTCTGCAGTCTTGATGATATCTTCTCTGTTCATAGATACACTTTGCAGAACACGGCCTTGGGCTTGCACGACGGATCCATTGCTTCCGGCCAATGGAATCGACAAATCGTATTTTTTAAGGATTTGTTGAATATCTTCCGGAGCGCGGCCGGAGCAGATCATCACCATATTCCCTTGGTTCTGCGCTTCTCTTATTGCTCCAAGATTTTCTTCAGTAATTTCCATTTTTGGAGACAGCAACGTGCCATCCAAATCTATCGCAATCAGTTTCATTATTCTCCACCCCTTATTCTGAATTCACACGTAGTACTAGCATCCAGTATAGAGCATTATTTTATTTCTGCTCTGATTGGAACCTTTTTATAACGAGTTTAAAGTGCCCTACTCTACTGAGTAAGGCACTTTCCCGTTACTTTACTTCATCTAAACTTTTCTGATGCAATTCTTCGCCGTTAGTGGCGATTACATTTTTGTACCAGTCAAATGACTTTTTCTTTTTTCTTTCCAGCGTACCGTTGCCATAATCGTCTTGGTCCACGTAAATAAATCCATAGCGCTTGGACATTTCGGATGTACTGGCAGAAATCAAATCGATGCAGCCCCAGCTTGTATAACCCATCAGTTCAACGCCGTCTTTAATCGCTTCCCCCATTTGTTCGATATGGGCTTGAAGGTAATCGATGCGGTAATCATCGTTGATCGAGCCATCTTCTTCCACTACATCATATGCCCCTAAACCGTTTTCAACAATGAACAACGGTACTTGATAGCGGTCATACATTTTGTTTAACGTTATGCGCAAGCCTTTCGGATCAATCTGCCAACCCCAGTCCGAAGCTGCCAAATATGGATTTTTGATGCCAAGAGAAAAGTTTCCTTTCTCTTTTGCTTTATCCGGATTTCCGCTTGCCACCATTGACATATAATAGCTGAATGACAGAAAGTCGACAGTGTGCTGAAGCAAGATTTCTTTATCGCCTGGAAGCATTTCAATCTGAATATTATTTTCTCTAAAGTATCGGTTCATGAAACTTGGGTAATAGCCGCGTACTTGAACATCTGTAAAAAACAAGTTTTTCTGATCTTCATCCAGTGCTGCCAGCACATCATCCGGGCTGCATGTTTCCGGATAGGATTCCATGCGAGCCAGCATACAGCCGATCTGGGAACCAGGAATAATTTCGTGGCATGCCTTTACCGCTAAGCTACTCGCTACAAATTGATGATGCAGCGCTTGATATACCGCTTGTTCCTTATGTTCAAGACGGTCAACCAAAATTCCGCTGCCGATGTACGGTGAAAACATAGAGATATTGATTTCATTGAATGTCAGCCAATATTTCACTTTATCTTTGTAACGGTTGAATACCGTTTCTGCATAATGAACGAAAAAGTCCACTAAGCGACGGTCAGTCCAGCCGTTGTATTTTTGCACCAAGTGAAGCGGCATTTCATAATGCGATAAGGTCACTAATGGCTCAATACCGTGTTTCTGCAACTCATCAAACACTCGATCGTAGAAAGCCAATCCTTCTTCATTTGGTGTTTGCTCGTCACCATTTGGAAAAATACGCGGCCAGGATATCGACAGACGAAACGTTTTAAAACCCATCTCTGCAAATAGAGCAATATCTTCCTTGTAACGGTTATAAAAATCAATGCCACGGCGCTTCGGGAAATTGGTTTTCTCGTTTTCTGCCAGCAGAGCGTTCAATTCTTCTTCGCTTTTTACGTCCATTTCAATGTCGTTGCTGCGTTCTTCTATCGGCACAAATGAAACCATATCGAAAATCGACAGCCCTTTTCCCCCTGCATTGTATGCGCCTTCTAGTTGATTTGCAGCTGTTGCACCGCCCCATAAAAACCCTTTTGGAAATGTAGTTGATGTCATGAATTTATCTCCTTTTTTATGTATGGAAGAAAAACGGAATTCCGTTTTTCTTCCTACTTATTTTTGTGAAGTTAAATGTCCAGTGAAATGAGCGGCTCGCCCCATTTGACTTGTTTGTCTGTCGTTGTGTTGACCTGAGCATATTTTCCAGTATCTGTGATGACTACAGGCGTCGTAACTTCAAATCCAGCTTTCTTAATTGCTTCAATATCAAATTCAATCAGCAGCTGGCCTTTTTCTACCTGAGCACCTTGTTCTACAAGAGCCGTAAAATGCTGGCCGTTAAGCTGAACCGTATTCATGCCGATGTGAATCAATATTTCCGCACCACTGTCTGCTGTAATGCCGATTGCATGTTTCGTTGGGAACAATGCGGTGACAATGCCGGATACCGGTGCAAACAACTTTCCTTCTGTCGGCTCGATTGCTATCCCTTTGCCGAGAGCACCCGATGAAAATGCGGCATCTCTGATTTCCGAAAGCGGCTTAATAAGTCCTTCCATAGGGCTTGCCACGATTTGATTGCCTACAAGCAATGCTTCTTCTTTTTGAACAACAACTGTTTCCGTTGGAGTTCCAGCTGTAGTATCTGCTTTGCTCAAACCGAAGAAGTACGTAAGGATGAAACTAAGGATAAAGGCGATTCCAATTGCCGGCACAACTGCCCAAAAGCCAAATCCTAATTCTCCGGTAGGAGGAATCATCGACGGGATTCCAAAAATTCCAAGTCCGCCGATCATATAAACCGCTGAATTGGCAAATGCAAAAACTGCACCACCAACAGCACCACCTATACAGCTTATGATGAAAGGCTTTTTCAATGGGAGCGTAATTCCGTAAATTGCCGGCTCTGTAACACCGAAAATACCGGAAATGAACGCTGGAGCGCTAAGTGATTTCATTTTTTGATTCTTGATTCTTATCCAAACTGCAAGGACAGCACCAATTTGCGCAAATGAAGCGGCAAATGCCAAGGCCAGAACTGGATCTGATCCATAAACCGTCAAGTTGTTGATTGCAATCGGTACTAGGCCCCAATGCAAACCGAAGATAACGAACACTTGCCAAAGCCCTCCGATAAACAAGCCGGCGATAATCGGGCTTAAGTTGAAGATGAACAAGGTTGATTGTCCAAGCAGTTGTCCTGCCCAAGTGGCAATCGGCCCGATCAGCATGAATGTAACCGGCACTACTACCAGTAAGGTTGCAAACGGAACAATGAATGTTTTTACGACGTCAGGCGTGATTTTAGTAAACATTTTTTCTACTTTAGCGCCAATTGCTGAAGCAATAATAATTGGAATAACGGATGATGCATAACTCATTAAGATCACCGGAATACCTAAAAAGGTGATATGTACAGGTGATTCAAACAGAGTTCCACTAAACAGGGTATAAAGCGGTTCGCCTGCTGATAGACCGGATAGGGTCGGATAAACAAGAGCCGCACCAATGGCCATCCCGATAAAAGGACTGCCGCCGAATTTCTTCATCGCTGTATATCCAAGGAATATAGGGAAGAAGTAAAAGAGTGAGTCACCGACAGCGTTTAAGATCTGATATGTACCGGATGTTGTGTCGAGCCAGCCGAGCGCTACAAACAGTGCATTCAATCCTTTGATCATCCCGGTTGCAGCAAGGACGCCAAGAATAGGCGAGAAAATACTGGAAATCACGTCGATAAATCGGTTGAATAGACTTGTATCGCTTGAATCTTCTGCAGGCGCATCGTTAGCTCCAAAGCCGCCTACTTCAACTACCGCTTTGTATACGTCTTGCACATGATTGCCGATCACTACCTGATACTGGCCACCGCTCTGCATGACTGTTACAACACCATCCATGTTCTTTAATACTTCTTTGTTCGCCTTGCTTTCATCTTTCAATTTGAAGCGAAGGCGTGTAATACAATGCACTACACTATTGATGTTCTCACGTCCACCAACATTCTCGATGATCTCTTTTGCCAACTTCTCATACTTCATCTTCTCCACCCCCATGATATTCAACCAATTTAATTTTGGAAACAAAAAAACCTAAATCATACAACGTCAGAGACAGATCTCTGTACCGTTCTATGATTTAGGTTTTGCCTGCTTCACCAGTAACAACCCTAAGGGATTGATATGTAGTTGATGGGTTAAATATATCAGCACCAAAATTATATGTCAACGCTTTCATTTAAAATTATTAAATTTTACGAAAACTACAAGAGTTTCAGTTGATGTATAAAACTTCTGGAATCACCACCCCCAGCCAATAGAGGCGAGGTGCTTGCTCGGACTCAAACAATTCATGCGAAACTTTACTTTGAATTTGCTTTACTCACTGATTTATTAGTTTCGAATGGGCTTCTTCTCTCTATTCATAAACTAAAGAGACAAGAAAAAATTTTCTGTAAATTGTTTGCCTAATCAAAAAAGCAATGTTAAGGTTAGTTCAATTAAATATTCTAGGATTGTTACTGCTTATGCAGGCAAAACCTAAATCACGCAGATTAAGGGACGAGTATGTCTCCTTACGTGATTTGGGTTTTTTTATTACCCGCGTGAAAACGCAATTAACATACATACATGGAGGTTTTTCAAATGACGAAGACATATCAATTCCCCGAAAACTTTTTATGGGGCGGCGCGACAGCTGCCAATCAATTAGAAGGTGCTCATCTTGAAGGCGGTAAGGGAATGAATCTTGCAGATGTTATGCCGGGTGGAAAAGTTCGTTTCAAACTAATCACTGCACCTGGTTTCGATTTTGAAATCGATAAGGAAACGTATACCTATCCAAACCATGATGCCATTGGTTTTTACCACCGTTACGCTGAAGACATCGCCCTTTTTGCAGAGATGGGTTTTAAGACCTTTCGTCTGTCTATTGCCTGGTCACGCATTTTTCCGAACGGCGACGAGCTTGAGCCGAACGAAGAAGGTCTTGCATTCTATGACCGTGTATTCGATGAGTGCTTAAAGCATGGGATGGAACCTCTTGTAACGATTTCCCACTATGAAATGCCTTTATACTTGATCAAAGAGTATGGCGGTTGGAAAAGCCGTGAAGTCATCGCTTTCTTCGAGCGCTATGCCATAACCTTATTCAACCGCTACAAAGATAAAGTGAAATACTGGTTGACGTTCAATGAAATCAACGGCGCAACACATATGCCGATCTTCGGTCTCGGCTTTTCTCCTGCTACTGAAGAGGTTCGTTTGCAGGAAAGCTTCCAAGGGCTGCACCACCAATTTGTAGCGAGCAGCTTAGCAGTGAAAGCTTGCCACGAAATCAGTCCTGACGCTCAAATCGGCTGCATGTTGCTGTATGCTCCGGTTTACGCATACGACAGCAATCCGGCAAACGTTTTGCATGCAATGAAGGAAGAACAAATTTTTAATTATATTTGTGGAGATGTTCAGGTGCGTGGTGAATATCCTGCATTTACAAAACGTTATTTCAAAGAAAATGACATCAATATCGACATGCAGGAAAACGACTTAGAGATCATCAAACAACACCCAGTTGACTTTATTTCTCTCAGCTACTATATGTCACGTACGGAAAAGAAAGAAAAAACCACAGAAGAACAATCAGCAGGAAACATCATGGCAGGTGTGAAAAACCCATTTTTAAGTGCAAGTGACTGGGGCTGGGAAATTGACCCTACCGGCTTGCAGATTGCATTAAATCAATTATACGACCGCTACCGCGTGCCATTGTTCATCGTAGAAAACGGGCTTGGCGCGTACGATGAAGTGGAAGAAGACGGAAGCATCCATGACGATTACCGCATCAAATACCTTCGCGAGCATATTCAAGCGATGGGTGAAGCGATCGAGGACGGCGTTGAACTGATGGGTTACACTCCTTGGGGCTGCATCGACCTGGTAAGTGCTTCGACTGGTGAAATGTCCAAGCGCTACGGCTTCATCTATGTAGATAAACACGATGATGGAAGCGGTACTCTTGAGCGTAAGAAGAAAAAGTCGTTCTTCTGGTACCAAAACCTTATTGCTACAAATGGGAAAGAGCTATAATATTCAGTAAATCAAGCATTGGTCCACTTTTGGGGGCTAATGCTTTTTTCTGTGTAACATTTCTTTTAAAACCAGCTATTGTGTTTATCCTCAGCTAATAACCAAAGTATAAAATTTCTTGCACAATCAGATACGTTCCAAAATTCTTCTTTCCCAGCGAGGCTAGTTGCCGAGGAATATAAATTAAAAAAAGACTCCGGAAGTATACCGAAGCCACCTTATCGCAGCATACACTGCAGAATATTTTTGTTAAACTGTCTATTAAACTGAGCTCAGCTTCCAACATGCCGGGCTTTACTTCTCTCTATTCTTTTCCTCCATACAACTGCTGAAGCTCTTCTTCTTTCATGGTGAAACGATGTTCTTCAGCCGGGAAAGCACCTGTTTTCACTTCATCGACATATTGAGTCAGGCCTTGTTTCATGATCTCTCCCGTTTCTGCATAAGAACGTACGAATTTCGCTAAATGATGGAATCCATATTTCAAGACGTCATGATAAACAAGGACCTGTCCATCTGCTTCACTGCCAGCACCGATGCCGATCACTGGTATTGTCAGCGCCGCCGTGACTTTTTGCGCCAATTGATAGGGGATGCATTCGAGGACCAGCATGCAGGCTCCTGCCGCCTCGCAAGCTTTTGCATCTTCGATTAGTTTTTGTGCGGCGTCTGCTGTTTTCCCTTGGACTTTATAGCCGCCGAGAACCCCAGCTGTTTGGGGAAGCAGACCCAGATGACCGACAACTGGGATTCCTGTGCGCGTCAGCAGTTTCACGACGTCGACAACTTCGTCCGCACCTTCCAGCTTCAGCGCTTCCGCTCCCGTTTCCTGAAAAATGCGGACCGCGTTATCCAGGGTGCGTTCTGCGCTTCCGTGAAACGAAGCAAACGGCATATCGACCACCAAAAAAGTGTCGGGTGCTCCGCGGCGTGCTGCTTTGCCATGATGAATCATGTCGTCGACAGTCACTTTTACAGTAGAATCGTATCCCAGGACGACCATCCCCAGAGAGTCACCTACCAGAATCACATCCACGCCAGCTTGTTCTGCCAGCTTTGCGGAAGGATAATCATAGGCTGTGAGCATCGCGATCTTTTCATTTTGAGCTTTCATTTTGATGAGTGAGGCTGTGTTCTTCATTTTTTTCTCTCCTTTTGGGAGGAAAACCGAAATAAAGCCCATCGGTTCCAAAATTGGACAGACGGGCGGTAAGTTTATCAGTGGTTTTCTCCGTCCCTGTCGATTTAAGATCAAGGCAGAACTATGCAATTGTTGAGGTTCTTTATACGGGTGCAGTTCAACAATGATACCGCCCTTATTGCCACTATAGCAGAAGCCTGTGTGTTCGAACATGGTTTATGCACTAAGCTACTTTCCATTCCACCCAAACAGATTCACTTCATGGACGCCTTTACTTTGTCCTGAATCATAACAACCTGCGGCTCTAAATCGACTGAACCATAGGCAAAATCAATACATTCGTTCCAGAACTCCAGATGCTTTTTGTCCACTTCATGATTGGAGCTCTCCAGTTCAGTTCCGCCTTCCCCCTGTACCGAATACCAGTATAAGTAGGTGGCGCTTTCAAGCTCTTCTTTAAAAATCGTTTCAACAAACATTTTTTCATCGTCGAGAGTCAGCAGGACTTTGTCCATATGCTCATTTAAAAATTCCATCCATTGTTCAACCGTTTCCGTTTTTCCTTCTTTGACTTTGAACCTCGAAAGCTCTGCCGTCAGCTTCATTTCATCTACATCCTTCACTGTTTTTTGAAATAACCTAACGTGGCTATGCTGTTCAGCTGTTCGATGACACCAGTCTCTCTATAGCCCAGTTTTTCATAGAAGCGGCAATTCCCTTCCTCTTCCAGAATCGTGGCGAGCTCCCAGGTCACAGCTTCTTGATGCTGAAGTTCCGCCAGTTTCATCGCTTCTCCAGCTATACCGCGCCCTTGATAAGAAGGATCGACGAATAAAGGACTGACCCAAAACCTTCCGTCTTCATACCACCTGATGCGTATCGCCCCCACCATTTTTTCCTCCGCCAAAATCTTATAGAAGTGCGAACCGAGACTGTTGATTCTGCCAAGTACCCGCTCCAGCGTTTCATTCGCCGGATTGGTGTCATGATCCTGGTATTTCTCCAGAAGGGGCAAAAAAGCCGCTTTTTGCATGGCTAGGATAGCAGGTGCATCCGAAGCTGTTGCTTTTTCCAGGTTGATATTCATAGGCTCACCTCATTTACTAAGAAAGAAAAAAGCTGTTGTACTCTTTTTTGGAAAGAACGATAATTATGTTCTTCTCCTTCCAATACCTTAAAATCCGCTGCAGGAAAATTTCTTTTGACGACCTCATAAATTGCATGATTGGAAGCCAAGAACTCTTTACTTATAAAAGTTCCGATTCCTGCTTCATCGGTACCGCAATCCATATATAGGGTGCGGATGGCCGACAGATCTGTTGCCTCCAACAAATCCTCCATTTTTTCCTGGTTTGCATAAAACGCTCCTGAGAAAATATAAAGGTTTTTAAAAACTGTCGGATAAAGGCAAGCAGCATATAATGTGAGTAAGCCGCCCATTGATATTCCAGCCATTGCTGTCTGATTTTCTATCGTTCTGTATTTTTCATCAATAGATGGTTTGAGTTCTTCGACGATAAATTCAACGTATTGTTTGCCCTTGCCTCCAAAAGAAGAACTTTCTGCACCTAAAAATTTTTGGCTGTATGCGCCATTCTCCCACGGGCAATACTCATTTTTTCGCTCCTCGCTGTTTTGGTCAATTGCTACTACAATGACGTCCAGGCCTGTTGCATCCAAATAGCTTTCAAGTTCCAGGGAAACTCCACCAATTGCCTCATCATTCCGAAAAACGTTCTGGCCGTCATGCATATACAGCACAGGATATTTTTTCTCACCAAGCTGGTAGCTGCGAGGCAAATAGACCTGAATCCTCCGCTGTTGTTGAAACCTTTTTATCGTCATCGAAAAGATATCCAGCATCTCAATTCTCCTTTATCGTTTAGCCCCCAAATACTCAACTGCCAATTCTTCTTCTCCATCCTTGCTCACCCGGTAAGCCTTCGCTGCCGGTCTTGAACTGACGATCCGTTTGATGTCCTGGCCAAAATAGTGGATAGCCGCTCCATCATCTGCCGCAATTCCCTCTGGCAAAGTGCCTTGTTCGATAAACTGGCGGTAAACAGGCCTTCTTTCGGCTTCACCGTCGTAATGCGGACAATGGCTGCCTTTAAGAAAACCCAGCGCCTGGAGCGGTTCGAGTTTGTCGCCATAGGAATCGGTGACACCTTCCTCGTACCAGCAGATCGAACCGGCACTGAGGCCCGCCAACACAATCTCCTGTTCCCATGCCTTTTTCAGAATTCCATCCAATCCCCATTCTTTCCAAAGCACCAAGAGGTTTTTGGTATTCCCGCCGCCTACATAAATGATGTCCTGTTCCAGCACAAACCGTTCCAAATCCCGCGTCGGCGGTTTAAACAAAGACAGATGGCTCGGAATGCACGGCTGCTGATTGAAGAAATCATAGAACTTCTCGATATAGCCGTCCGCATCTCCACTCGCTGTCGGAATAAAGCAGATTTTCGGCTGGGGTTTATCGGCTTGCTGCAATATGTATTGATCCAATAACGGATTGTCGGGCTCCATCGAGAAACCTCCACCGCCCATAGCGATAATCTGGCGCATTTTGTTCACCCTTTCCTATATTCTTATTTCTATTTATCCCGCTTTAACAGTCAGTGGGGTGCCCCCCACTGATTGAAGTTTCTCTTTATCCTTCAAATTGGAAGGTTTATCCTTCTATGCTATAGTAATAAAAACAAACTCAGCTACGGGGGATTATCATGCTTATACAAGAAGTTGCGGTAGAAAAAATAACAGCCAGCCTAACGCAGAGCTCTTATGTCCGAGCCATTTTCTTGAAAGGTTCCATGGGCAGAGATGAACACGATGAACATTCGGATATCGACCTGTATTGCCTGGTTGAAAAAGAACAGGAAGAATTGTTTCTGGCTGAGCGCCTTACTCATTTGCAGGCATATCGGCCGGTGCTGTTTCAGGACGATATCTTCATCATTGCCCCTCAGCTCATAGCGGTTTTCGATGATCTGCTGCATATCGATCTGTTTACGGTGACTGTGGAATCGTTTACGCCAAAGGATTTCTTTAAAGTGGTCTATGATCCCGAAAATTTGCTGGCGCAATTTACAGAATCGCAAAATCTGGAGCTGAGTCGAGTTGAATATACAGATCACGTCATCGATGTTGCGTGGTTTTTATTTCAGTACCGCAAAGCGGCTGCCAGAGAGAACGGCGTTTGGGCAGTGAAGATGCTGTCGCATGTTGTGGAGCATTTAGCCAAGGTTCTCTTGTACCGCTATGCACCAGAGCGGGACCAGCTTGGTTTAAAAACAGTGAGCCGCTCGTTGCCGGCAGCCGTCTTTTCGGAAATCGAGAAAATCTCCAACCTCATGACGCCGTCGGATCATGCGCAGGCAGCTTCGCGGATCAAGGAGCTGCTCAAACGGGAATACAGCTGGATCGATGAACATGTGTCCGAGGGTGATAAAATGATGCCGCTCATGGAACAGATGATTGAAATCCAAGGAAATTAAACAAAGGGACAGTTCCTGATGAGGGCACTGTCCCTTTGTTCGTCAGTGGCCGTTTTCGCGTTCCGGATCCATCAGAAGCACCATGTACCCTATATCTTCTGTAAAGTTCCAATCGGTGAATACGTCGGTTATGTTCCGGTTTAAGATTTGTTCAAGAGAAGAATTGTAGATGAGATTCGACTCCAAAGGGCGCTTTGCCAGTTTCAGCTGTTCCGTGAAATTGTTTTTGATCAATTCCTTTTCGATTTCGATCATAATTCCTGTTCTTTGAATCAATACAGTTCGTGGATTCAACCAATAAACTTCAATTTTCTCAGGTTCTTTCTGGGCTTCTTTGCTGATATCAATGATTTCCTGATAAAATGCTTTATTATCTATATCCTTCGGCCATTCACTATCATCTTCGGTACCTTCTCCATCGAGCACAAGAATCAGTATGCCGGTCTTGTTCTCCAGATTCCAGTCTGCGTAGATGTCTTTGATATCAAGTTCAACTGACTTCAGCAAGTCCATCTTGATTCGACTATCCAGATCAACCATCAGCAAGTCCCTGATTTCCTGTACGCGTTTAACTTCATGTTGGCTCATCAATACTTTTTCTGTCGGCGCCAGGAATTCACGCAAATGGATAATGACAAATGGCCGACGGATTGCAACAAATACAGACCTTGGCCCTTTTCCAAAATGCGTTCGCAATAAACCCGAAATGTAGCCGCTCACTTCCGCTTCAATGGTTTTATCCTTCTTCATAGCCGCTTCTCCTTTAGGTGACACATCATTTGTTGCTGATGCTATTCCCCTAAACGAGCGCATTTAACCCTCCGCTGGAACGGTCGTGCTAAAACCACCAGGAGAAAAAAAGAGCGGCAGACTTATCCACCTATAAAACTTTCTCGATAGAATGAACATTCCTTTAATGGGGGAAAACAAAAAAACTAAGCAGCAGGAACGCAGTAATGGCGGCTTCCGATAATTGGCTGATCCAAATATTATCGCTTTTAGCGTATTTCCATTCCATTAAAGCCCGGATGAGTGAGCTGATGAAGAAAAAGAAAAAGAGGTAATAGACCCAATTGATGTTCCCTAACAGCTGATTTCCTAAAGTCACTGCCCCCACAAGAAAAGCGATCATCAGGAACGCTTCGATCAACGCGTGTTTCCGGTTCAAGGGCCAATACAGCCATTCCTTGCGCTTTGCTATATCCCAGCGCTTCTTCACATACCGCCCTACAAAAAAGTTTACAAAAATATAAAACAAACAAAGTAAAAGCGCCTCGACTATCAAGCTTTTCCCACCTCCATTATGCGCTATTCAGGTTTTTCTTCGTCCAGCCATTCCGGCCTCAATAAAGAGAAAACAAAAGCGTCGTGGGATTGGTTCCGCTGATGCAGGTAGCCGCGCAATCGCCCTTCCTTTGTAAAGCCAAGCTTTTCCAAAAGCCGGTTTGATGAAATGTTTTCCGGATAGGTTACAGCTCCAATCCGGTACAGACCGAGTTCTGCAAAAGCATGCCTTAAAACAACACGGATTGCTTCCTGCATCAACTGACGATTCCAATAATCCGGATGCAATTCATAGCCGATTTCCGCCTTTTTCGAATAAAGGTTCAAATTGTTCAACCCAATGGTCCCAATAAACTCATTGGTCTCCTTGAAGCGTATTGCCCACCGCATCCCACGTTTCAATGTAAAGCTGTTGTGAAATGACCGAATCATTTCCACAGCCTCTTCCTGGCGGACCAAGCTATCCATTCCATAATAGTTTGTCACTTCGTTGCGCGATAAGATATCAAAAAATCGGTTCGCATCCTGCTCTTCAACCTTATCTAAAAGCAGTCTTTTCGTCTCCAGTATAGGGAATTCCATGGTTGTCCTCCTTTTCCATTGCGTAAACCCAGACGTTTTTCCCGGATAGCACGATTTCTTTTTCCACAGTCATTCCAATATATTCCGCCACTTTCCTCGAAGCCTGGTTATCCGGCTGAATCAGCGAAATGAGCCGGTTTCTTCCCATTTTCTGCAGACCGTAATCACGCAACGCCTCTGCAGCTTCCTTGGCATATCCCTGTCCCCAATAATCTCTTGCCACCCAATAGCCGATTTCCAGTTCATCAGCACCCTCAATGTTTTGAGCGACCAGCCCAGCATGTCCTATGCGTCTGCCATCTTCTTTCCGGATCAGCAGCAAAAGTCCGCCTTGAGGATTTTCTTTATAGGAACGATAGATCCAGTAAAGAAATTCGAGAGCTCCATTTTTATCTCTAGTCTGTCCTTTTCCGATATAGCGGATCATTTCAGGGTCGGACAGCAACGAATATAAAAAGTGGAAATCTTCATCTGTGTACGTTCTAAATTCCAGCCTGTCAGATTGAAGGCGCAAGGAATCACCCCTTTTTAGGATTTTCAGAGATCACGCGGATTGATGATGGCCAGCACTTGATGATCGCGCCATTTCCCATTGATCTGGACATTTTGTACAGCGATTCCTTCTTTGTGGAAGCCCGCCTTTTCCAGGACCCGGATAGAGGCATCATTTCCCGGCATAACCCCCGCTTCGATACGATGCAGGGCAAGCTTTCGAAAAGCATATGCCACCACCAGCTTGACCGCTTCTGTCGTATAGCCTTTGTTGTTGTGCTTCTTATCCAAGGCATATCCCAGCACGGCGCTTTGCAACGGCCCTCTCATTACTTGAACAAGGCTGATCGTTCCAATCAATAACCCTGTTCTATTCTCAAAGATTCCAAAGCTATAAGCCTGATCATTTTCTTTCTGTTCCGCATAAATTTCAATCAGTTCCTTTTGCAACGGCAATGTATAAAAATCCGGATAGCGGGTCATGGCATACGCTTCAAAAAACTCACGGTTATCCACTTCCAACTGGAGCTTTCCCACTGCATCTCCAGTGTGCAAAAACCGGATATTCACCTGCTCACCCTTCATTTCGGCATCTCTCCTTTGAGTTGAAACGTTCCACGTGAAACAGCTGGCCTCCTTTTGAGTTATTCCTCAATGGTTTTGCGGAAGCCGTAAAATGGCCGGTAGCCCTGTGCTTCATAGAAACTGCGTGAGGTGCTGCTGGCCAATAATTCTATGCGGGTTTTCGGATACAAACTGTGAACATGATGCATCAGCTTTTTGCCCACTCCTGATTTCCGGTGATTTTTGCTTACAAGCACTTCGCAGACATAGAGGGAAATGAACCCGTCTGTCAGTCCGCGCAAACAACCGATGAGCTGTCCGTCCGCTTCAGCAACGACTGCCACAGTGGAGTTGGTCCAAGCTTGTTGGGTATCCTGTCCTTTTGCCACAAGGTTGCTCCAGTGTTCCTCTTTGTTCAATTCATGGATGGCTGGGAAATCACTTTCCTGGTACGAGCGGATCATCAAACCTTCCTGCGTATTCTTCATCTGCTGCCCCTCGCGCTTTCTTTCAGCAAACTGATGATTTCTTCATTTTGCTGAATCTGCTTTTCCGAATTAAGGCGGAGAATCCGGACCCATCTCAATGCTATGGCTGCAATAAAGATTGGAATCAATATAAAAATCGCGCCAATGAAATCTCCCATCTGGTTTCCTCCTTTATTTTAAATCGTAAAAACAACCGAAACAAAGTCCGGAAATAAACTCACGCCGAACGTGATGAGAATGATAGTGCCCGTCAACGATTCCAGGATCGTATATAAATAGTCGTTCGGGTTTTCCGCGTATTTTTTCTCAAATCCTGCCCGGATCAACACCTGTAATGCCCCTATAACAGCTGTAATACCCACCACGTATAGACTGATGACGGGGCCGTATCCAATAAGCGACATCGACAGGATAAACACAATAATACCCGCGCCTATATTCACTATCCTGTCCCATTTTTTGTGAAGGTCATTGACATGTTCAGTTGAAAAAAACTTCCTTTTCTCCACGCCAAGGATTTTTCTCAGGAACCTATTCATCAGAAAAATACTGGAAACCGTTCCGAGTAAAAACAGTACAAACCGCCAACCTATTCCATCAAAAAGCACTCTCAGAACCCCCTTCGCTTACGACGGTCCTTCCCGCTGTTCTTCCGGAAAACAGGCAGCCGCCAAGAAACGTCCCTTCAAGTGACCGGTAACCGTGGACGCCGCCACCGCCGAATCCTGCCACTTCTCCAGCGGCATATAGGCCCGGCACCGGATCGCCGGATTCATTCAGTACACGGGCGGATAAATCCGTCTGCAGACCGCCTAAGGTTTTACGGCTGACGATATTCAGGCGAACCGCAATGAGCGGCCCTTTTTTCCGGTCCAGTAATTTATGGAGGGCAGCCACTCGAATCAATCGGTCTCCCCGGTAATTCCGGGCGCCCCGCATCGCTGTAATCTGCAGGTCCTTTGAAAAGGGATTGTCGAGTTGACGATCCCGCGCATCGATCTGTTCTTTGATCCGTTCAAAATCCAATAGATTTTCCCCGGTCAGGCTGTTCATTCCTTCGACCAGTTCCTCTAAAGTGTCTGCCACGATAAAATCTTCGCCTTTATCCATAAAGGCTTGCACCGGTGCCGTCGCTCCAGCTCGGACACGGGATAATACCTGCGGAATGCTTTTGCCGGTCAAATCCGGATTCTGTTCAGAACCTGACAACGCAAATTCCTTCTCGATGATTTTCTGTGTCAAGATGAACCAGGAATAGCTATAGCCGGTCTTCTGGATGGTCTCGAGTGTTCCGAGTGTATCGAAACCCGGAAAATTCGGAGCTGGGAAACGTTCTCCGACAGCATCGAACCACATGGAAGAAGGCCCAGGCAGAATCCGGATGCCGTGTTTGCTCCAGACCGGATTCCAATTCTTGATGCCTTCGGTATAATGCCACATCCGGTCCCGGTTGATGATGCGTCCGCCTGCTTTTTCCGTAATGGCAAGCATCCTGCCGTCGACATGTGCCGGCACACCCGACAGCATCGTCTCCGGCGCTGTCCCCAATCGGCTCGGCCAATTCTGCTTGATCAATTCGTGGTTGCCGCCGATGCCGCCGCTCGTCACGACGACGGCCTTTGCTTCGCAACGGAAATTGGCGACTACTTGCCGCGAACTGGCTTCTCCCCGCTTGGCGTCGCTCGGCTCCAGCAGTGAACCTACAACACCTGTCACCACTCCATCTTCGGTGAGCAGCTCATCTACCTGATGTCTTGGCCGATAATCAACAAGGCCATTCTTGATATGTTCACGCACCCGCCGCTCGAACGGCGCAACGATGCCCGGTCCTGTTCCCCAGACAATATGAAAGCGCGGCACCGAATTGCCATGTCCTTCTGCCAGATAACCGCCGCGTTCTGCCCAGCCAACGACTGGAAAAAATTTGACGCCCATGCCGGCAAGCCAGGTCCGTTTTTCATTCGCCGCGAAATCCACATAGGCTTCTGCCCACTTCCTGCCCCAGTAATCTTCGTCTTGCTCACGGTCGAAACCGGCTGCCCCGAGCCAGTCCTGCCAGGCCAATTCCTGTGAATCATTGATGCCCATACGCCGTTGTTCAGGCGAATCGATCAAAAACAGCCCGCCGAATGACCACCACGCCTGTCCGCCAAAAGAAGCTTCCGGCTCCTGGTCCAGCAGCAACACTTTTTTGCCTGCGTCAGCGATTTCCGCTGCCGCCACCAGCCCTGAAAGGCCAGCTCCCACTACAATCGCATCGAATTCCATCCTTACATCCCCCTTGATGTTGAATGATTCAGGTATTGCTTTTCCACAGTGGGAAAAGTTCTCTCCACTGATTGAAGTTGTCTTTATCGTATCATGAGCGTTTGGAAAATTATAGATATTTTTATCTGTTTTCTGATTGTTTGCTTTACTTTCATTTTCTATACTATTGAACGACTGTATTTTCTTCTGAGCGGTTGCAAATCTTTTTGAACGATCGCAAATGCTGATGAACGACTGTATTTTTTTCTGAACGACTGCAAACGTTGCTGAACGCCCATAAATCCAGCGCAAAGCAAATAACCGATTTTATTCGAATAAATAAAGAAAATATTTCCAGGTAATGAATCCAAAAAAACACCCGAAACCAACTTTCTGGTCCCGGGTGTCGCGTATTATTCCAAATGCTTCCGTTGGAAGTCTGAAATGCTTTCGTATTCTTCTGTCAGCAGGCGGGATAGGCGGATATAGATCGGCAGCAGTTCCCTATAGACACCCGCTGCCGCTTCGTCCGGTTCATGCGTATGAGTCTGGCCGATCATTTCGGAGACGATGCTGAAATCCTCGATTTCCCCTGTTGCGTACATGCCGAGAACGACGGCACCGAGGCACGAGCTTTCAAAGCTTTCCGGAATGATCACCGGCTTGTCGAAAACGTCCGCCAACAGCTGGCGCCACATTTCCGAACGGGCAAAGCCGCCCGAAGCTTGGATGCGCACGGGTTCACCGGTCAATTCCTCGACTGCAAGCAACACCGTATACAGATTAAAGACGATGCCTTCCAGCACCGAGCGGATCATGTGCTGCTTCTTGTGATGGATGCTGAGGCCGAAAAACGATCCGCGGGCATTGGCGTCCCATAGCGGCGCCCGTTCCCCCGTCAAATACGGATGGAACAGCAGGCCGTCCGCGCCAGGATTGACTCCTTCGGCGATTTTCGTCAGTACGTCATAGGAATCGATGCCGAGGCGTTTTGCGGTTTCGACTTCAGATGAAGCGAACTCATCCCGCAGCCAGCGCAGGACGATGCCCCCATTGTTGACTGGTCCACCGACCACCCAATGGTTTTCAGTCAACGCGTAGCAGAAGGTGCGCCCTTTCGGATCTGTTTTCGGTTCAGCAGTGACCGTACGGATCGCGCCGCTCGTACCGATCGTCACGGCAAGAACGCCAGGTTCGATCGCATCAACGCCGAGGTTCGCCAAGACGCCGTCACTTGCACCGATGATGAAAGGAATGTCTTCAGGGATTCCCATAAACAAGGCATGTTCCGGAACAATTCCCGTCAGCGCGTGCGTTGTCGGCACTGGGCGCGACAGTTGATCAGGTGTGACGCCGGCCACTGCAAGCGCCTCTTCATCCCAATCCAGTTCCTGCAGATTGAAGAGTCCCGTCGCAGAAGCGATTGAATGGTCGACCACGTACTCTCCGAACAATTCGTGAAACACAAACTCCTTGATACCGATGAATTTCGCCGCCTGTTCGCAGACTTCCGGCTTGTCGTCTTTCAGCCAGACCAATTTTGAGAGAGGCGACATCGCGTGGATCGGCGTTCCTGTACGCAGGTAGATTTCATGGCCATTGAGCTGTTCTTTTATATATTTTGCGTGCTTGGAACTTCTGGTGTCGGCCCAAGTGATGCTTTGCGTCAGCAGATTTCCCGCCGCATCCACCGCAATCAGGCTGTGCATGGCTGAACTGAAAGATACCAGTTTCAGTTGCTGTGCATCAATGCCGCTTTTGTGGATTGTTTTTCGCACAGAGGTCAAGACGGCACGGAAAATTTCCTCCGGATCCTGTTCCGCTATCAACGGGTTCGGCGTCTCCAGCGCATAGAAAACCGTATCGGCTTCTATCACTTTCCCGGATTTATCGAACAAAACGGCTTTAGTGGACGTGGTACCGATATCCACTCCAAGATAATATGACTGTTCAGGCATAGGAGCCCTCCTCTATATACAAGAAAAAGAAAAAGGAAACACGTCCTTTTTCTCTTCAGGTTTAATTTAGATAAAAAAGCTTATGATCAACACTACCACGAATCCGGTGAGACCGATAATGGTTTCCATGACCGTCCAGGATTTCAATGTATCCTTGACGTCCATGCCGAAGTAACGGTTAACCAGCCAGAAGCCTGAGTCGTTGACGTGGGAAAGGACAGTCGCACCTGAAGCGATGGCGATGACGATCAAGCCTAAAGCCGGTCCGGTCATGCCGACCATTTCAAGAAGCGGTGTGATCAAGCCGGCTGCCGTCACCATCGCAACGGTGGCAGAACCCTGCGCAACACGTACGGCCGTCGCAATCAGGAAAGCCAGAACGATTGGCGGCAAAGCTGAATCGCCCATCATCTCTCCCAATACATCGCCGACTCCAGAGTCGATCAGCACTTGTTTGAAGACACCACCCGCACCTGTTACCAGGATGATGATTCCGGCAGGTTCAAGCGCTTTGGTCGCAATATCCTGTACTTCCTGGCGCGAATAACCGCGTTTTGTACCCAATAGATAGAAAGTCAGCAATGTCGCGATGGTCAATGCCACGAATGGATGGCCAAGGAATGTCAGGATTTCGCGCACTGTATTGCCTTCATCCAACAATACACCTGACAACGTATTCAACAGGATCAAAACTAAAGGAATCAAGATCAACGATGTGATCATGCCGAAACTCGGCAGATCCTTATCGTATTCCTTTTGTTCAAGCTCCATATAATCCGGGATTGCAACATGGATCTTTTTGCCGATAAAGCGCCCGAACACAGGTCCAGCCAAAATCATCGCCGGAATCCCTGCAAGCACCCCGAATAGGATAACCCATCCCAGTTCCGCTCCGACCAACTCAGCAACCGCAATCGGTCCTGGAGTCGGCGGGATGAAACTATGGGTAACGGCAAGTCCCGCCAGCAGCGGAATCCCGTAATGCAGAAGCGATTTGCCTGTTTTTCTTGCCAAACCATAAACAATCGGCACCAAAATGATGAAACCGACATCAAAGAACACAGGAATGGCTACAATAAAGCCGGTGACGCCTAGCGCCCATTGTGCTTTGTCTTCACCGAATTTGCTGATCATCGTAGCGGCTAAACGTTCCGCACCACCCGATACTTCCAGCATTTTTCCGAACATGGCACCAAGGCCGACCACTACAGCGACAAAGCCGAGTGTGCCGCCCATCCCGTTTTGGATGGACGTGATCACTTCATTCAGCGGCATGCCTGCGGCGATACCCACCAGCAAACTGACCAGCAATAGCGCAACAAAAGCATGCAATTTAGTCCGAATAACCAAAAACAACAATAAGAATATACCTGCAAGTGCGACCATGATCAATGTTGAACCTGACAAATCTTCTCCCCCTCAATATGTAACTTCAGCGCCATGCACTGAAGCTGAAATTCGCTTTTATGCTCCGCGTTGAGCCCCGCTGACGCCCATCCCCTGATTGCGCCAGCGCATGTCCACACAGAATAATGTAGACGATTACCTTCTATAGTAATTAAACCGGTAAAGTCCCTCTTATTTTTTCTCTACGGCGTGTCCGCCGAACTCGTTGCGCTGGGCTGCCACGACTTTTCCTGCAAAGGTATCGTCTTCTAATGAGCGGTAGCGCATCATCAGCGACAAAGTAATCACCGGTGCCGGAACATTCAAGTCAAGCGCCGTTTCCACGGTCCATTTGCCTTCGCCTGAAGAATTCATGACGCCTTTGATGCTTTCCAATTTGGCATCTTTTGAAAAGGCGCTTTTTGTCACTTCCATCAAGTATGAGCTGATGATGGAGCCGTTATTCCAGACGCCAGCCACTTTTTCGTAATCAAAATCAAATGGGCTTTTGTTCAGGATGTCGAAGCCTTCCGCGATGGATTGCATCATGCCGTATTCAATTCCGTTGTGGATCATTTTCAGGAAATGTCCGCTTCCCGCTTCTCCTGTGTACAGATAGCCGTCTTGTACAGAAATATCCTGCAACAACGGTTCAATGGTCTTGAATTTTTCTGCATCGCCGCCGATCATCGCACAAATGCCATGACGTGCCCCTTCCGTTCCGCCGCTCGTCCCGCAATCAAAAAAGTAGATGCCGTGGTTTTTCAAGATTTCCGCGCGCCGCACGGTATCTTTGTAGTTCGAGTTCCCGCCATCGATAATCGAATCTCCTTCTTCAAGCAAAGGAATCAATTGCTCGATGACCGATTCCGTAATTTCACCGGCTGGCACCATCAACCAAAGTGTTCGCGGCGCTTTCAGCTCTTTCACCATTTCTTCAATAGAAGAAACTTGTTTGAAACCGCTTTCTTCGATTGCCGCATGGCTGTCATAGCCGACAACTTGATGACTGTGATCGCTCAAATTTAATGCCAGGTTCAATCCCATTTTCCCTAAACCAATAATTCCGATTTCCATTGTGGAATCCTCCTTTAAAATAAAAGAATATTTTTCCTTAATGAATTCATTGTATCAAATATTTTTCCGCACGCAACATGTTATTGTATAATTAACGAAAATACTTCTATAGAAACGAGGCGCGGATCATGAAAGAACAGCAATTTGCGCTGGCTGCCATACGCGGTAGTTACCGCCACTTCAGTGAAAAAGAAAAAAAAATCGCCGATTATGTACTCAACGACCCCAAAAATATCATTCATTTGACCATCAACCAGATTGCAGATGAACTCGGGCTCGCTGAATCGACCATTTTCCGCTTTTGCCAACGCATCGGCTTCAAAGGATTTCAGGCCTTTAAGATTTCGCTTGCTGCAGAAGTCGTGGCTCCTTTAAAAGATATCCACGAAAAAATTGAAGAAGGCGACAGCATCAGTGCTGTCACCGAAAAAGTATTCCGCTCCAATATCAAGACATTGGAAGACACGCTGCAGATCGTCGACACGAAAGCGATGGAACAGGCAACAGAAAAATTGCTGAAAGCGCGGAAGATCGACTTCTATGGCAACGGCGGTTCCGCCATGGTCGCTATGGACGGTTACCATAAATTTGTCCGTTTAGGCCTCCACGTCTCCATGAACCTGGATTCCCATATGCAGCTCATGGCTGCGTCGCAGCTTCAATCGGACGATGTGGCGATTGTCATTTCCCATTCCGGTTCGACCACAGACGTTCTGGATGTCCTGCGGGTCTTGAAGGAAAAAGGCGTAACCATCATCTGTGTCACCAACTTCGCCAAATCACCTTTATCCAAAGAGTCGGATATTGCACTGTACACGATTTCAGAAGAAACCGATTTCCGCTCCGAGGCCTTGTCATCCCGCATCGCCCAATTGAGTTTGATCGATGCGCTTTACACCAACCTGATGATCATCCGCGGCAATGAAGGCAAAAAAGCCCTTCAGGACATGCGCGAAGCGATGTCGTATAAACGGTTGTAGACGACTTATTGGTTCAATGCCGGCTTTTTTCACGAACCGTCCCCGCCCCCCTGAATGGTTTCAGCTCTCGCTCATGGGGTATTTCATGGCTATCAGGAAGTTATCCAATTAACCTCATGGAGGATGATGAGCATGAAAAACTTACAAGATACCACTACGTTGCACAACGGCGTCAAAATGCCTTGGTTTGGTCTCGGCGTCTTCAAAGTCAGCGAAGGGGCGGAAGTCATCGATGCGGTCAGAACTGCGATTGCCAATGGCTACCGCAGCATCGACACAGCTGCCGCCTACGGCAATGAAGAAGGCGTCGGTCAAGGAATTCGAGAGGGCATGAAAGAAGCAGGGATCTCCAGAGAAGAGCTTTTCATCACTTCGAAAGTATGGAATTCCGATCTCGGTTATGAATCGACGATGGCCGCTTATGAAACCAGTTTGAAGAATCTCGGTTTGGATTATTTGGATCTGTATTTGATCCATTGGCCGGTTGAAGGGAAATACAAAGAAGCCTGGCGTGCTCTGGAGACTTTGTATAAAGATGGTCGGGTCAAAGCGATCGGCGTCAGCAATTTCCATGTCCATCATCTCGAAGAATTGTTGAAGGATGCAGAAATTACGCCAATGATCAATCAGGTTGAATTCCATCCGCATCTGACTCAGGAAGAATTGCGTAGCTTCTGTAAAGAGCATGATATCCAGCTGGAAGCCTGGTCACCTTTGATGCAGGGCAAGCTGCTCGATCACCCGTTGCTTGTGGAAATCGCCGCCAAGACCGAAAAAACGGTCGCCCAGGTCATCCTTCGCTGGGATTTGCAGAATGGGGTCGTGACGATTCCCAAATCCATCAAGGAAGCACGGATCATCCAAAACTCCCAGATTTTCGATTTCGAACTGACAGAGGACGATATGGAACGGATTTCCGCGTTGAATGAAAACCAGAGAGTCGGTCCGGATCCGGATAATTTCGATTTTTAATTGCAAAAAGAAGCCCTTTTTTATAATAAAAGGCTTCTTTTTTTATCGATTCAAGAATGCCACTTCCATTACCCAGTTAATTGGAAATTAATTCTAATTATCTGCAAATTTCTCTCAATAAATTCAAAATAGTGTTATCTTTTTAGTGTATATACAGTAATATGATAATAAACGTTTATTCTTGAACTATCCCGTTGACTTCCTGTTTTGGAGCTTAACTCATGTCAATTTTTCAAGAGGCAGGGAGCAATGATATATGACTACTCAATTTAAAGGACTTTTAGGCATTTTCTTTATTTTATTTTACACATCCTTTTACTTTTTCTGGGTGCGCAATTGGAAAGATCATGAAACCCTCTTAACTTTGGGGGGCAATATTCTTTCGGCATTAGGCTGTTTCATCGCCTTCGTATGGCTATTCAGGGCATTCAGAAAAAGCCGTAAAGAGGAAAAAATGTTCTGGCTGCTTTTGACCACCGGGACATTCAGTTATTTCATAGCTGAGTTTCTATGGATAGTATATGAAAACATATTAGGCATTGAAGTTCCTTTCCCAGGACCACCCGACTTCTTTTATATGCTGCAAATTGTTTTTTACCTGGGAGCCTTTTCTTATAAGTTGATAAAAGAAGTTAAAAAACATCAATTTACTAAATACCTTTTAGATGTTCTAATTGTCATGACTGTCGCCTCAACTTTCAGCTGGCATTTTTTGATTAGCCCAATTATTGAAGCTGGAGACCTCTCCATTTACTCTTTGCTTGTCTCTCTCGCCTATCCTGTCGGTGATTTAGCTCTTCTTCTTGGAATCGTCAGCATCTACCTTGGCACACAGAAATCCACTTTTACTAAAAACCTGCTCTTTTTATCGATCGGGCTCTTTTTTCAAATAACCGCAGATTCTGCTTATCTCTACTTGGTTTCTTTTGAGCAATACGAGTCGGGAAGCATAATCGATCCGCTGTTTATATTGGCTATTCTGTTTATTGGATTCGCTGGATTCCTGCGGACAGAAACCGTACAGCAACCACGCTCTTCCTTAACCGAGCAAGCGGCGCCACAACAATTGGATGCTTTCCGTCTGTCACTCCCATATATAAATGTACTGATTTTATTTGTCTTCATGGGATCCAGGTCTACCGGCATAGATGTGGTCACCGTCGGGTCAGGAATCTCAATTTTGCTCGTCATCTTGAGACAGGTTTTAATCATTTCGGAAAACCAGCAACTTCTTCGCCAATATCATTGTAAAACAGAAGAACTGGATATCAGTGAGCAGCGCTACAAATCTTTGTTTGACTATCATCCCGATGCTGTCTATTCTCTTGATGTGACAGGACGTTTCGAAAGTGCCAATCCTGCCACCGTTGCTCTTTTCGGCTACGAAAAAAGCGAATTGATCGGTCTCTCAAGTACTGTTTTTATCGATGAGGAAAAGCAGCAAAGAGCTTCTGAAATTTTGGCAAGTTCATTAGAAGGACAACCTCAAAGCTATGAATTGCCGATACGCAGCCGTCTAGGCAAATTCCATCATTTGAGCATCACCAATATTCCAATTAAGGTGCGCAATAATATTGTTGGTATCTTTGGAATCGGCAAAGATATTACAGAGAACAAAAAGAATGAGGAAAAAATTCAATTCCTGGCATATCACGATCCCCTAACCGGTTTAGCCAACCGATTATATTTCGGGGAGTCGTTAAAAAAAGCTGTAACCGAAGCTGAAGCCCTAAACGAGATATTCGCCGTCATGTTTATTGATCTGGATCATTTCAAGCAGATCAATGACACCCTAGGACATGATAACGGGGATGAACTGCTGATTTCTGTTGCAAATAGGCTTAAAAGCTGTGTTCTTGAGAATGATATCGTATCGAGGCAAGGCGGAGATGAATTCACGTTGATCATCCGTGACGTAAGTGATTTAGAAGCTATCGAACAGACCGCAGAGAAGATTCTTCAGTCTCTGAAACAAACTCATCTCATCAATGGCTTTGAAATCATTAGCTTGCCGAGCATAGGTATTGCTGTTTATCCATCGGATGCGACCACCACTGTCGATTTAATGAAAAAAGCGGACAAAGCCATGTACCAGGTCAAGGCAAACGGTAAAGGCCATTTCCAGTTCATCAAAGAAACGATTTGAATAACCTCGAAAAGCCTCCATTCAATGCTGTTTGGGGGTTCTTTTCTGTCTTTTGAAGCTGTCGGCAACAAAATTCACTATCTGATTTCCTCTTTTCTTTCTGGCACAAGCAGACATTTTGACAGTCCTCCACACTCTGGTATAAGTTAAGAAAGTTAATTCCGATAAAACTTATAAGATTTACTTTTCTACAAAAGGAGAGACATGATGAAAACTGCTTGGAAACGATATCTTGATGCTTCATTGATATTTAAAATCACGATTGCACTTATACTCGGCATCGCCGTCGGGCTGATTTTCGGAGAGCAGGCCGCTGTTCTGGCTCCACTTGGCGATTTGCTGCTGAACCTGTTGACCTTTCTCATCATTCCCTTGATCCTTTTCACTATGATGGTCGGCATCAACCAGTCCTCCATTGGCGACTTGGGGCGCATGGGCGGTAAAGTATTCATCTTCTATGCTCTTAGCTCCGCATTTGCCATCATGGTGGGCTTGACGGTAGCAAGCCTCTTTCAACCTGGAACCGGCATGCAGCTTCAGGGCAATGAAACCTTTGATGTTCCGGACAATCCGGGAATCATCAGTGTCTTGCTGAATATTGTCCCTTCCAATATCTTCACGGCTTTTACCGAACTTAATCTGCTCGGCATCATTTTCACTGCTTTCGCTTTTGGTATCGCACTGTCCTATATGCGCCAATCCAGTGAATATGAAAGTTTGGGCGATCATTTGTATAAAACCGTCAATGCACTGAACGAAGTGACCTTGCTGGTGCTGAAAGCCATTCTCCAATATGTGCCGATCGGAATTTTCGCCATCATGGCCGAAACTGTCGGCAGCCAGGGTTTCGCTACACTTTTGTCGCTCGGAGAAATGGTACTGGTGCTATATGCCGCATTGATTGTCCAGATCCTTCTCTATGCGCTGGTTCTGCTGTTGTTCAAAGTTAAGCCAGGACAGTTTTTCAAACAGGCGCGTACCCCTATGCTGACTGCTTTTGTTACTCAAAGCAGTTCAGGGACACTGCCACTGACCTTAACTGCCGCTAAAAACCTTGGCTTATCCAAAAGTCTGTATGGCTTCAGCCTGCCGCTCGGTGCAACCATCAATATGGACGGAGCTGCCATCCGTATTGCTGTTTCCGCTGTTTTCGCAGCGAATCTTGTCGGTGATCCTTTGAGCCTGTCCGAAATGCTGATGGTGGTTCTGGTCGGAACTTTAGCATCCATCGGGACCGCTGGCGTACCTGGTGCCGGAATTGTCATGATCGCTACAGTATTTGTCCAGTTGGGCTTGCCGATGGAAGCTGTCGCCTTGCTGACGGCCATCGATGCACTGGTCGGCATGGGCTGTACCGCATTGAATGTGACCGGTGACCTGGTCGGGAGCACCGTGATCGATAAAAATGAGAAGAAACACAAAACTGCATAACACTAAAAAAGGCTGCCCTTTCGGCAGCCTTTTCGTTTTATTCCGTCAGGATGAACTCGCTCTTCAGCACCGCATACATCGCCAGATCTACAAATTCACCTTTAATGATCATATGCTGCCGAGCGACGCCTTCGCGTATCATGCCCAGTTTTTCTGCCAGCCGCTGAGATTGCTTATTTTCCAACATAATCGGGGCTTCCACTTTGTTCAACTCCATGTCCCGGAAGCCGAACGAAAGCAAGGCCGCCGCTGCTTCGGCCATCAGCCCGTGCCCCCAGTAGTGAGGTGACAGCACGTAAGCGATTTCTGCTTTATGGCGCTTCGGACTCCAGCTGACGAAGTCGATGGTTCCAATCATCTTGCCGCTGCTCTTCAATTCAATCGCCCAAGTCAACTTGGAATGCTGATTGTAGCCTTCTAAAATAAAGTTCAGGAATGCTTTCGAATCCCCTATCGATTGGTGGACCTGCCACGGCAAGTAACTGGAAACTTCCGGCTGCGAGGCATACTCAAAAAGGTCCTCGGCATCTTTCATCATCATTTTTCTCAGGAGCAGACGCTCTGTTTCGATTACCGGCAATTGACGGTAGATTTCCTGTGGGTTCATCCGGAATGGTCCTCCCTTTTATAAAAGTCTGATTTCAGTTATCCTTTTAACTAGCACACCAAAGGAGATGGCTCTATTGACAACGATTGGTTTGGTACGTCACGGCATAACGGATTGGAACATACAGGGCATCGCCCAAGGATCCTCGGATGTCCCGTTGAACGAAACAGGCAGACAGCAGGCAGAAGCGCTTGCAAATCGGCTTTCCACAGAAGAAGACTGGGATCTGATCATCTCCAGCGATTTGTCCCGCGCTAAAGAAACAGCGGAAATCATTGGCCGGAAGCTCCATTTGCCAGTCAGCCATTTTGACACGCGGCTGCGCGAAAGAAGCGGCGGCAAAATTGAAGGTACTACAGAAGAAGACCGACTTGAGAAATGGGGAGCCGATTGGCGCAAACTCGATTTGGCGATGGAAAACCTCGACGAGGCAGCCGACCGTGGACTGGCTTGCATCGAAGATATTCTGGAAGATTTCAGCGGCCAGCGTGTACTCATTGTCAGCCACGGGGCATTGATCGGCCTTACACTGAAAAAACTCATGCCGGATAAGTTCCACGAAACTTCCATGGATAATACATCCATCACGATTTTGAAAAACGCTGAAAGCCGGTGGGATTGCTCGCTGTATAATTGCACCGTCCATCTGCAGAAAAGTGAAAGCTACTGATTGCTGGCGTAACTTGCCGGCTCTCCTATATCCACTGTCCAGGAAACCACAGTCGCGCTGTCGCGGACGTGGTTTTTTTGGATGATTGACAATAAAGCGGCTACTCCATCTGCTGTATCGGCATCCCTGCATTGCTGCCAGATGCTCTCCGGTTCAGCGAATACTGCATTAGGGCATTCCACCAGACCGTCCGTTGTCAGCAGGAGCTGATTTTCTCCTTGGCGCAATTCCCGTATGCCGCTGCTGAAGCACGGAATTTCTTGCTCGAAGGTGTTCACCTGTCCGACCCATTCATAAAATTGGCGTTGATTGAGTTGATATTGTCCAAAAGCGGCCAGCTCAGGATGGAAGAGGTACAACAGGCAATCGCCGATGGAAAACCAGTACAGGTATTTACCTTTTCTTACCGCAATCAGGCAAGCTGTTTCGCCCTGCACATGCCGGCAGGCTTCTTTAAAGCCGTCTTCCTGAAACAGCTGCAGCAGGTTTCTTTCCAGTTGATCGAACAACTCAACACTGACCTTACCTGATAGTAGAAGAGCGATTGACGTTTTGTGTTTTTCAATTTGCCTGATGACCAATTCAGCGCTTTGGGCTGAATTATGCGAATCCAGAACCATCGCGAATTCCCATTCTTCCTTCTCATCGATCCAAACCAGACAGCCATCTTCATTCTTGGTTTGGCCGGAAGCTGAGTTTCCACCAAATCTGCCGACCACTGCATGATGGAGCCGCTGGACAACGGGCTGATCGATGTAAGTTATCTCGCTGCCTACCCAGCTGAATTTCTGCATCATTTAACTAACCTCGCTCTCAATATTCTTACAATTATAATCGACACGAAGCAGATTGGACAGAACATCTTGGATGGTACCCGCAGTACACACATCGATTTGAAGAATGTGGTAAAGTTAATATCAATGAACGACAAAAATACCAAACAAAAAGGAGAGATTCTTGATGTACATCGTAACCAACCGCATTAAAATGAAAAAAGGATTTGCTGAAAAAATGGCTCCTAACTTTGCACGTCCAGGTGCTTTGCAGGAAATGGAAGGCTTCGTCAAAGTTGAAGTGACCATTACTCAGAACCTGGAAGAGCACGATGAATTGAACGTCAATATGTACTGGGAAAACCTGGAGAGCTTCGAAGCCTGGAAAACCAGCGATACCTTCAAAGAAGCCCATAAGCGCCCCGAAACGAATGCAGACAGCGAAGAACCGAAAAAAGAATCGCCGATGCTCGGCAGTGAACTGGTAATCACCAAAATCGCTGCTCTTATTGAAGCAAAAACTTCAAATTGATGACTGCAGACAGATAGCCTGAATTGGCTGTCTGTTTCTTTTATGCCCCCTGCCTCTCAGGCTTATGAATTACATTGCAGAACAAGGAGAACTTCTATATGAATACTTCAAAACCCGCTTTATGGACCAAGGATTTTATCGTTACTGCTTTAGTGAACTTTTTCTTGATCCTTATTTTCTACCTATTGATGGTCACCATCGCCGTCTACGCCGTTGAGGAATACGATGCTTCTACAAGCGAAGCCGGTCTGGTTACCGGAATTTTTATCTTGGGTGCTTTGGCAGGCCGTCTGGTAATCGGCCGCACCATCGACAAAATGGGTCGCAAAAGGACCTTGGTCATCGGCCTTATCCTATTCACGTTGACGACGTTTTTCTATTTCCTGAATTTCGGACTTCCATTCCTGATGCTCAACCGTTTTCTTCATGGGATGACATTGGGGATGGCCAGCACAGCAGCTGGAACCATCGTTGCCCAGATCATCCCGATGAGACGCAAAGGTGAAGGCATCGGCTATTTCAGCCTCAGCGCCACTTTAGCCACGGCTTTCGGTCCTTTCATCGGATTGATGATGAGCCAGTACAGCAGTTATGAGATGATTTTCACTGTATGTCTGGCACTCGGCGTTGTCAGCCTTATCGTGTCTTTGTTCATTTATGTACCACCGGTTGCCGCTCCACCTGTGACTGACGAAACGAAAGGGTTTAAGCTTTCCGATTATGTCGAGCCGAAAGCGGTTCCGATTGCACTGGTTTGTCTGGCGATTGCGCTTTGCTATTCAAGCGTTCTGTCCTTCATCAATTTTTACGCCATGGAAGAGGATTTAGTGACAGCAGCCAGTTACTTCTTCCTGGTCTATGCGATTGCCATCCTCATTTCACGGCCATTTACAGGGCGGCTGATGGACCTGAAGGGCGCCAACTTCATCATGTATCCAGCTTTCGCTGTCTTTGCAGCCGGCTTATTCGTGTTAAGCATCACCAGCAGCAGTACTGGTCTATTGGTGGCCGCTGCCTTGATCGGATTCGGCTTCGGCAATATGCAGTCGACTACACAGGCTGTCGCCATCAAGCTGACTCCACCCCACCGCATGGGCCTGGCGACTTCAACGTTTTTCATCTCGATGGATGCAGGGCTCGGATTCGGTCCGTACCTGCTCGGCTTTGTGGTTCCGCTGATCGGCTATAGCTCGCTTTACGGCATCCTAGGCTTTGCCGTGATGGCGACGGCGTTCTTATATTACATGCTGCATGGCAAGAAAGAACGCGCGGAAGCTGCGGCTTTGGCTTATAAATAGAAGAGCTTCTCTTTTCTGCACAGATTTGAGTATGCCCTTCTATTTTATAATCAACAGAAAAAATCCCAGTTCAAATGAACTGGGATTTTTCACTATGGAGTATCCTCTTCTATAAACAAAATGGCCATCAAATCAATAGACGATTTGATGGCCGTTCTGCATTCTATTTATACTGTTCGCATTCAATAACGGACCTGGTTACCTTTTATTCCGACTTTTTACTCATCTTCTTCTTTTTCAGCAATCTCTTTAGTTTTATGGACTGTCCCATGTGGATGTTCAGGCGGCGCATAAATCGAATAGATTTTTAACGGATTATCGCCGGTATTCGTCACGTTATGCCATTTCCCTGCTGGAATCATGATGGCATAGTCGTCTTCGGCATCCTCTTCAAATGTCAGATTATCCTCACTGTCGCCCATCTGGACAAACCCTTTTCCAGCTTCGATCCGCAGGAATTGATCGCCTTTATGGACTTCCAGGCCGATGTCATCACCCGCTTCAATACTCATAACAGTCACCTGAAGATTTTTCCCCGTCCATAAAGCGGTGCGGAATGTATCATTTTGCTTAGTCGCTTCTTCGATATTCACAACAAACGATTCTGCTCCATAATCTTTCAATTCCATCATCAATTCCTCCTCCAAATTTTCTTCACAGCTTTCTATACCTCAGTCCCAGCTGCATCAAACTATTTGGAAGGGATCTTTCTTACACCAATAATTGCTTGACCAATTCCTTATTGCGCTTTTTAAATACTTCATTGTGGGAAGACACCATCGCGATTTTATGGGCGTCCGGCTGGATGAAATGCTTGGCTTTATTGACAGCGTTGGCTGCGTCTTGGAATGTCCCGGCAATCAAATTCAATTTGCCTTTATGCTGGAGAATGTCCCCAGCCGCAAAGAGCCCGGCCACTGAAGATTCGCTGCTTGAGGTGCCGGCGATGTAATAGTCGTCAGCGATTTCGATATTCAGGGGGCTATTGCCGAGCAGACTGATGTCGCGCTCGTAGCCATGGTTGATGATCATTTCGTCGATTGGGAGTACTTGCTTGTCGTTTGTTTCCTGATGCGTCAGCTCAACGAATTCGATGGCATCCCGGTCATCCGAAGCAATGAGCCGGGTGATATTGGTATGAAGGCAACAGATGGCTGATCCGTTCATCAGCTGGGTCACCTGCGCTTCATGTCCCGCAAGTTCCGACTTGCGGTAGGTCACATATACTTGCTTGGCAATCGGCTCCAGTTCGTTTGCCCAATCGATTGCCGAGTTTCCGCCGCCTGAAATCAGCACCGTTTTGCCTTTGAAACGTTCCAGTGATTTGACGGTGTAGTTCAGGTTGGATACTTCAAAGCGCTCTGCTCCTTCAATCTGCAGTTTTTGCGGGTTGAGGATTCCCCCGCCTACTGCCACGATGACGGTTTTCGATACATGCACTTCCCCTGAAGAACCGATCAATTCAAATAATCCTTCTTCGGTTTTCGCTATGGACTCCACTTTTTCGTTCAATACGACTTCCGGATGGAATGTCAGACCTTGTGCAACCAATTGGTCGATGAGTTTGGCTCCTTGAATCGGCGGCTGTCCCCCCACGTCCCAAATCATTTTCTCTGGGTATACATGGATTTTGCCGCCCAGCTGCGGTTGGAATTCGATGATTTTTGTTTTCATTTCCCTTAAGCCGCTATAGAAGGCCGAATATAATCCAGCAGGACCCCCACCTATAATCGTTACATCAAAAAGCTCTTTTTCCTCCATCTATCTTCACTCCTGTCCTTTTGGATTTCGTATTGACAATGTAAAAAATTAGTCTTATAGTATTAATTGTACTGAAAATGAGAATCATTATCAACGAAAAAGAGAATAAATTTAGAAAAGGAGGTTTTTTGGATGGTGCGCCTATTCACCGAGGAGCTGAATATCGGCTATGGAGACCGGTTGATTGTCAAAGATTTGACCGTCCAAATTCCAGATAAAAAAATTACGACAATCATCGGTTCCAATGGCTGCGGCAAATCAACGCTGTTAAAAGCGATTACTCGGGTAATTTCGCATCAATCCGGATCCGTGGTATTGGATGGCAGCAATATTGCACAGGAAAATACGAAGTCCCTGGCAAAGAAAATGGCCATCCTGCCACAAACTCCGGATAGTGCCGCTGGATTGACGGTCGGCGAACTGGTCTCCTACGGCCGCTTCCCTTACCAGAAAGGCTTCGGCCGATTATCCAAACGGGATTACGAAATCATCAATTGGGCACTCGATGTCACCGGGACGCAATTCTTCAAATACCACCCGGTCGACGCATTGTCCGGCGGCCAGCGCCAACGCGTTTGGATTGCGATGGCTTTGGCACAGGAAACCGAAATGATTTTCCTCGATGAGCCGACCACCTATCTCGACATGGCCCATCAGCTGGAAATCCTGGAGCTATTGCAACAACTCAACCGGGACCAGGAACGGACCATCATCATGGTGCTGCACGACCTGAACCAGGCAGCACGTTTTGCTGATCACATCATCGCGATGAAAGACGGCAGGATCGTCAAAGCGGGCAATTGCCACGAAGTCATTACACAACCTGTATTAAGGGAAGTTTTCCGGATCGATGCAGAAATCGGCCTGGATCCAAGAACCCAAAAACCCATGTGCACCACCTACAACTTAATCAAAGGAGTCTAACCGACATGAAAAAATTATTCTTGCCTATACTTTTACTTACTTTGCTGCTGATCCTTGGCGCCTGCAACTCCGATTCAACTACTGAGGAAGCGGATGCTGCAGAATCTGACAAAGCTCCTGAAACCATTACATATGAATCGGAAAGCGGACCCGTTGAAGTTCCTGCAGATCCACAGCGCGTAGTCATGCTCACTTCTTACACAGGTGACGCAATGTCTTTGGACGTTCCTTTAGTAGGAGTAACTTCCTGGGCAAAAAACAACCCGCGTTTTGAAGAAGAGCTCGCAGACGTGGAAGAAGTAGAAGAAACAGACCTGGAGAAAATCATTGAATTGGAACCTGACTTAATCATTGGCGCTTCAACTACAAAAAATATCGACAAATTGAGTGAAATCGCACCAACGGTCACGTTCACCTACGGCAACGTGGGCTATTTGGAGCAGCATCTGGAAATCGGTAAAGTATTAAACAAAGAAGATGAAGCACAAGCTTGGATTACCGACTTCCAAGAACGGGCACAGCAAGCCGGGGAAGAAATTCGCGCTGAAATCGGCGAAGACACAACCGTTTCCGTTATTGAAAACTTCGATAAGCAAATCTATGTCTTCGGAGACAACTGGGGACGCGGAACTGAAATTCTTTATCAGGAAATGAAGTTAAAAATGCCGGCAAAAGTGGAAGAGATGGCTTTAGCAGATGGATACTATATGCTTTCTCAGGAAGTATTGCCGGAATACATGGGTGATTACGTCGTCTTCAGCAAAGACAGTTCACAGGACAATTCATTCCAGGAAACGGACCTGTACAAAAACACACCTGCCGCTCAAAACGGCCAGATCTTTGAAGCTGATGCCAAAGAATTTTACTTTAACGATCCAATTTCATTGGAATACCAATTGGAATTCTTTATCGAAAACTTTTTAGGTGAGTGAGATCTCTTTTTATCAAGCAAGTATCTCAGTGTCAGCGCCGGCGTCCAAGGGCTAGGCTTCCTGTAAGAGCCGTGCCCGAAACGGCCGAAGCGCTGTCAAAAAAGTGCATTCTTTAATCCGCCAAATAGAAACGTCTATACTAAAAAAGAGGAATTCTGATTTTAGAATTCCTCTTTTAATCTCAGGAAAAGATGATGATCAATGAGCCCTAAAGTTTCCTTTCCAATTAAATTCATCTTGAGCCTGCTTGCATTAGTGCTGACACTCATCGTCTCCCTGATTTTCGGGGCGGCGGACATCAGCCTGAAGGAAGTGGGGCTTGCGTTATTTTCAACCAGTTCCAGTGACGGCATCGGTGTCATTCGGGAAATCCGTCTGCCGCGTGAAATTGCTGCCATCTTTGTAGGTGCTGCTCTTGCAGTATCCGGCGCAATGATGCAGGGTATGACCCGCAACCCGCTGGCCGATCCAGGTCTTCTTGGTTTGACCGCCGGTGCCAATGCCGCTCTTGCTTTTACATTGGCCTTCATTCCTGCAGCCAATTATTTCTGCATCATGATTGCCTGCTTTATCGGGGCAGCAGCCGGAGCAGCCTTGGTGTTCGGTATCGGCGCTGCAAAAAAAGGCGGATTCTCGCCTTTTCGGATCGTCCTTGCCGGTGCTGCCATCTCAGCCTTTCTGACAGCGATTGCTGAAGGAATCGGCCTGTATTTCAATATTTCAAAAAATGTTTCCCAATGGACAGCCGGCGGATTGATCGGCACCTCCTGGGGGCAGCTGCAGGTGGTTGTGCCATTTATCGCCGTAGCTTTGCTGGTTGCATTGCTGCTGTCACGCCAGTTGACCATCCTTAGCTTAAGTGAAGAAGCCGCCATCGGGCTTGGCCAAAGAACGGCGCAGGTCAAGGCGATTCTCTTTGTCATCATCACACTTCTTGCAGGTGCAGCAGTTGCGCTTGCGGGCAATATGGCCTTTATCGGCTTGATGATTCCGCATGTGGTGCGGGCGATTGTCGGGACCGATTACCGCTTCATCATTCCGATGTCTGCAGTGGCAGGAGCCATTTTCATGCTGCTCGCCGACTTGATCGGCCGGACCATCAATGCACCGTTTGAAACGCCAGTGGCAGCGATCATTGCGATTATCGGCTTGCCCTTCTTCCTGATCATTGTCCGTAAAGGAGGCAAAGCATTCGCATGATCCATCCGAGCTTACGCAAAAAACAACGGATTTCGTATTACTTATTGCTGGCGTTGATCCTCTTGACGGCGATCGCCAGTATGGGCTTGGGGTATTCTCCCATCTCCTATGACCGCCTGGTACCGGCAATTTTTGGCCAAGGGACATTCAAAGAAGATTTCATCCTGTTTTCCATCCGGCTTCCGCGTATTTTGATCACTTTGCTTGCCGGAATGGCACTGGCCTTATCCGGTGCCATTTTGCAAAGCGTGACACGCAACGATCTCGCAGATCCTGGAATCATCGGCATCAACTCCGGTGCCGGCGTCGCCATTGCGGTCTTCTTCTTATTCATTCCAGTGGAGGCAGGTGCATTCGTCTACTTGCTGCCGATCGTGGCATTCGGTGGCGCGCTTGCAACTGCCGCATTAATTTATGCGTTTTCCTACTCACGCAACACCGGTTTGCAGCCAATCCGTCTGGTTCTCGTCGGAATCGGTTTTTCAATGGCTTTATCCGGAGTCATGATCGTCTTGATTTCCTCAGCAGAACCGGAAAAAGTCGATTTCATCGCCAATTGGCTGGCCGGCAATATTTGGGGTGCCGATTGGCCGTTCATTATAGCCATTCTTCCATGGCTGCTGGTGCTGATTCCGTTCACCTTGTACAAAGCCAATCGGATGAACGTGCTCGGCCTCAGTGACCCCGTCGCTGTAGGCATCGGCGTTTCCATCGAAAAGGAACGGCTCGTTCTGCTGATCGCCGCTGTCGCTCTTGCTGCGTCTGCTGTCTCGGTTACAGGAGGGATTGCATTCATCGGCCTGATGGCGCCGCATATCGCCAAATCCATCGTTGGTCCGCGCCATCAGTTATTCTTGCCGCTTGCCATCCTGATCGGCGGCTGGCTGTTGCTGCTGGCGGATACCATCGGCCGGAATCTGCTTGAACCTTCCGGAATTCCAGCAGGCATCATGGCCGCGCTGATCGGAGCCCCGTATTTCATTTATCTGCTATTGAAAAAATAAAAGCTGCCGAGAACTTAAGTGTTCTCGGCAGCTTTTATTTTCTTCCTGTATGGACGATTCTTTTGTACAAAAGGAAGTAATCGCAACGGTTGTTAGTGTGCCGTTTTACGCTTCGATTTTCTTTTCGTACACAGGCGACGCTGCCGGCTTTCCAAAATAATAGCCTTGGAATAATTGATAGCCCCGTTGTTTCAGCCAGTCGAAGTCCTGGCGTGTTTCAATGCCTTCCGCCAATGGAACAGAGCCGACTTCCAACGCTTTCTTCAGAAAATTTTCGGCAATTTTCTGTTTTGCTGTATCCGTCGCAACGTCCTGGACAAATTGCATATCCAGTTTCATGTATTGAGGCTTCAGATCCGCCAGCATCTCGATCGTGCTGTATCCCTCACCCACATCATCCAATGCGTAATCGAATCCTTTTTCTTTATAATAGGCCAGGATTCTCTTCAAATGATCCAAGTCGTCCACTTTTTCCGTTTCCACCACTTCAAACACCAGCGATTTTGGATTGACGCCTAATTGCTCAGACAACGCAATTGTTGAACGCAGGCAGAATTCAGGGGAATAAATCGAAGTGGGAATGAAATTGATGAATGCATTCTCCCCTTTCAGCACGGCTGCATATCTGACAGCAGTCATTCTGCAGACCCGATCCAAAGCATACAAACGCCCGCGGGTTTTTGCAGCGGGGAAAATTTCATTCGGGTAGATCATCGAACCGTCTTCGTTTTGAAAACGTGCCAGCATTTCGTAGGCAAAGATCTTTTCATCTGCATCCACAATCGGCTGGTAATGGCAGGTCAAACGTTCGTTTTTGATGACCTCGTCTATCCATTCGGTTGCGAAAACCCGGGACATCCCTTCTAATGGCTGCCAGGATTCCTGATTGATGCGGAACGTCACTTGGTCCATATCCAGCAGATCCCTGCAAAAATCCAGGAACTCACGAGCTCCTTTTTCATCCATCTGCAGCTTATTCCCTTTAACGGAAACTTCTATTTCTCTTCTTTCCAAATGATCTATGACTATCTGAAGAGCGGAAAGGTTCGTTTCGCCCTCCAGCTTAATTTCAAATTTAATGGCCGCAACTGTGCAGCTATTGCATTCCATACTCATTCACTCCCCTTTTTATGGTAGTTATAGTTTACTTTATAAGTCATAAGAACTGTTAACTTTTCGTTAAAAACTTTAACTTTATCTTTTTAACTCTCGCTAGCCAACCGATAAAATGCTTCCGCTGCCACCCTCGATTTAAAGGGTATTTCGGATTGAGCTCGAATTAATTCTATACATAGCACTAACTTAACTGCTGCGCTCTATCCACATTGCTTGCCATACAAAAGACTGCCAGTCGGAACTTCATTCGCAAAGGAGAATGGTCATGGGAAAAATTGTTGTCGCGATGTATTTGACACTTGATGGAGTCATGGAGGAACCTTCGTGGACTGCACCTTATTGGGATGATGAGATAGCCAAGTTCCAACTGGATCTGTTGTTCGGCAGTGATGCGCTGCTGCTCGGACGGGTGACGTACGAGGGGTTTGCTGCGGCATGGCCGGCGGCGGAAGACGACGAGGGATTCGCCGAACGGATGAACCAACTGCCGAAGTATGTGGTTTCCACCAGCCTGAAACGCACAGAATGGAATGCACGCCTGATCACCGGCCATGTGAGAGAGGAAGTAGCGAAGCTGAAAAAAACCGGACAGCGGCTGTTGGTTTATGGCAGTGCGGAGCTTATCGAAACCTTGCTGAAGCATGATTTGATCGATGAACTGCATTTGATGACATTCCCACTCGTTTTGGGAGAAGGCAAACGGCTGTTCAAGGAAAATGCCGACCAGAAAATGTTTAACCTTAAGGAAATCCGCTCAACCGATGCAGGCGTCCTCATCGCCAGTTATACGCCGGACAAATAAGGCAAAACAAAAAGACTCCTGTATGAGGAGCCTTTTTGTTTTGGGAAATCAGGCTTTAGCGAATTTCTTTTTGGCGTATACATAAGTGACTGCCAGTGCAGCGACCAACACGCCTCCCTTGATGATGTCGAAAGCGTAATAAGGAAGGTTGAGAATCGTCAAGCCATTCAAGAGGATGCCGATGACAGCCGCCCCGAAAAATGTACCGAGTGCATTCGGTTTTCCCGCCCCTAATACCGAGTAGCCGACAAAGACAGCCGCAACCGCCTCCATCATCAATGGTGCACCTGCGTCAATCTGTCCGGAACCTACACGTGCCGTAAACAGGATGCCGGCCATAGAAGCAAAGATACCGGATATGACGTAGGCAGTGAACTTCACTTTTTTGACGTTGACACCTGACAGCGTAGCCGCTTCGGCGTTCCCGCCAGTCATGTAGAGCACTCTTCCCCAACGAGTATGGTTGAGTACTACATAAGAAGCCAGGACCATCACCAGCATGATCCATACCGGAACCGGCAGACCCAGCATCTGCCCCTGGCCAATCCACAGGAACACTTCCGACAATTGGCCGGGTGCAGTGCCTCCTGAAGTCAGCGGCATATTGTTATAGATCGAATAGCCTTCCGTATAGGTCCGGTGCAAACCAGCCACGATATACATCATGCTCAAAGTTGCCAAGAGATCCGGAATGCCGATGACGACAATCAGAAAGCTGTTGACCGCTCCGACTGCAACCCCGATCAGCAGCGGCAGGATCAGCACAAGCCACAATGGCATGTCGTACCACACCATCAATGAGGCGGAAACGACGGTCGATAAAGACATCGTCGAACCTACAGACAGATCAAAACCATCCACCACCAGCGTGAACGTCACGCCTAAAGCCAGTAAAGTCACAATAGAGATTGAACGCAAAATATCTGTGAAATTACCATATGTGAAAAACGCATCACTGATCGTGCTGAAATAAAAAATAATGAAGACCAATAATGCGATGGCGCCATATTTAAACAAAAACTGAATTGCGTTGTCTTTCACCGAGCTCTTGCCTTTCCCCAAGTTCTTCTTTTCCGCCACTTGCATACAATAAAATCCTTTCTTGGGTCGCTTCTTGTCGTGATAACTCCTTCACGATTTGACCGTTGTACATTACGAGAATCCGATCGGAAATTCCAATGGCTTCATGAATCTCACTTGAAAAATACAAACATCCTTTGCCGCTTTCGGCCAATTGGCGGATCAATTTAAAGATATCGACTTTGGCACCGATATCGACGCCTTTTGTCGGTTCATCAAACAAGTACAGGGCGGAATCGAGGGAAATCCATTTGCCGATCGCCACTTTCTGCTGATTTCCGCCGCTCAAATGGACAAGCGGTGTTTCTGTACTGCTGGTCTTGATGCGCAACCGTTCAATAATCTCATCGGCAAAGCGTTTTTCTGCTTTCCGATCCATCAACAGGCGCTTGGAGAACTTTTTCAGATTGGGGAATGAAGCATTGGCTTCCAGCGATTCCTGGACAAACAAACCTTCTTTTCGCCGCTCTTCCGGAATCAACGCCATCCCTGCTTTGATGGCATCTGCCGGATGTTTGATTTTAGCTGCGCTCCCCGCCAGTTTAATTGTTCCGGCTGTTAAAGGGGTTCCGCCGAACAATGCTTTGGCGAGTTCCGTTTTGCCTGCCCCCACCAGTCCGACGACACCCACTACTTCACCTGCTGCGACCGTCAGCGACAAATCTTTGAGCTTTTGCCCATCGGACAAATGATCGACTTCCAACAAAGCGGTTCCGATGTCATGCGCCCGCGGCTCCAATTCGTGGCTGAGTGCTGCACCGAGCATCGCTTCAATCACACCATCTTGATCGGCTTCTGCCGTATCATAGGTTTTGACAAGCGTCCCTTCCCGCATAACCGTGATCCGATCGCTGATTTCAAACACTTCCGGCAAGCGATGGGAAATAAAGACACATCCAACCCCCTGCGCTTTTAATTTTGAAATGACGGCATACAGTTTTTCCGATTCATGAATCGATAACGGAGCCGTCGGTTCATCGAAAATGATGATTTTCGCTGAATGCACCAATGCTCTGGCAATCAGCACCATCTGCTTTTCCGCCAATGTCAGTCTTGCCGCTTTTTGCTGAACGTCAATGTTTTCCGCTTGAAGTTCAAGCAATGCTGAATAGGCCCGCTTATTGATTTTCTGCTTGGAGACGAATAGATTCCCCTTGCCGGAGAATGTGTCGAGCAGGATATTTTCTGCTACAGTCAATTCAGGCACTATGGCCGTATCCACTTCCTGATAAACGCAGTAGATTCCCTGTTCTTTCGCTGCTTTCGGCGACTCCAGCCGAATTGCTGAGCCGTCCAGATGGATTGTTCCTTCATCCTGTTGATAGACGCCCGACAGAATTTTGATCAAGGTGCTTTTCCCTGCCCCGTTGACGCCGAGAATGGCATGCACTTCGCCTTTTTCCAAATGGAATTCCGCTCCTTGCAATGCTGTTACCGGTCCGAAATTTTTTCCGATGCCGGCCATCGATAGTAAAGGTCCTGCCATTGAGATGCCCCCTTTCTGATAAAAAAGCTGCCCCATCTTTCAGGACAGCTTGAGATGGTGAAGATTATTGGCCTTCCAGTTCGCGCAGCTCATCCGTATACCCTTGCTCACTTGCGCCCCAGCCTTCTACATATTCGCTTAATTCTTCGGTTGTCACCGTTTCTTCCGGCAAGCTTTCCGCCTCCACGAAAACCGGTTCCAAAATCACTTTTTCTTCCGGTTGTTCACCGTTCAACAGCTGGTACAGGTAACGCACTTGAATGCGTCCGATGTCCGTTGGATCAACAGCTGCTGAAGCCAGCCACGGGCTATTTTCTTTTTGCATCAATTGCAGGTCCTCATCACTCATGTCGATGCCGTAGACTTTGATATCTGTACGCCCTGCTTGTTCAATGGCACGGACTGCACCTTTTGCAAATTCGTCCCAAGCTGCCCAGACCGCTGTAATCTCCCCTTCGTTCGGGTATTGCTTCAACACAGCTTCCATCTGTGACTGTGTATCCAACGCTGTATTGTTGGTTGCCGCACCGAATGATGTAACTTCCTTAATGCCCGGGTTGTCAGTTAGGAATTTTTCATATGCTACTTGGCGTCTTTCCATTGGTGCAAATCCGGCTGTCCAGATTTTCACGATATTGGCTTCGCCATTGGTATCTTCCGCCAGTTTTTCCAAAGTCATTTCAGCCATCTGCTGATCACCCTGTTCCAAAGAGACAACGCCTTCTACATCGATTCCTGCATCAAACGCCACTACCGGAATCCCTGCTTCAAGTGCTTTTTCAACACCTTGGTTCAATGCTTCTTTTGTTCCATGGTCGATTAAGATGCCATCGACGCCCTGGTTGATCGCTGCATCCAGATTAGACGCCATTTTCGCCAAATCACCTTCAGAAGTGAAAACTGTCGCTTTTCCACCAAACTTTTCAACTTGTTCTTCTACACCTGCAATATACTGGGCAGAAAATGTCCCCAGGTTAATTTGCATGATCAAAGCGATTTCCTTGCCTGCAAGCGGATGATCTGAAGCTTCAGCCTCGGTATCTGAAGAAGTCGTTTCTTCGTCGACATTTCCTTGTGGTTGGCAGGCAGCCAATAAAATACTGATAAATAAAAGTGCGGCAAGCAGCCAAATGGATTGTTTTTTCATATTCTTTCTCCTTTTCCTGCAGATGCACCAAGCAAATCAGGGATGTTTTTTTGATAATCGGATTGAATGATGCCTTTTTCAGTGATGATTGCTGTAATGAGATGCGCCGGTGTTACATCAAATGCCGGATTAAATACTTTTGTGCCGAGTGGCGCCACCGGCTGTCCATTCATGTGGGTGATTTCTTCCGGGTCGCGCTCTTCGATCGGAATCGCAGTGCCATCTTCAATCGACAGATCGAAAGTCGATGCCGGCGCCGCTACGTAAAATGGAATATCGAATGCATTCGCCAACAAAGCCAGATTATACGTTCCGATTTTATTGGCCGTGTCGCCATTTGCAGCGATGCGGTCCGCACCGACAATAATGGCTTCCACTCCTTTCGCTCCGATGGTGTGTGCTGCCATGCTGTCGGTGATCAGCGTGACATCGACTCCCGACTGCTGTAGCTCCCACACCGTCAAGCGTGCACCCTGATAAACCGGACGGGTTTCACAGGCGAACACTTCAAACTGCCGGCCGCGCTCACTCCCCAGATGGAACGGCGCTAAGGCTGTGCCATATTTGGCGGTGGCGATCGAACCGGCGTTGCAGATGGTCATGACTTTCGTTTGCCCCTGCAGCAGTACCAGTGCATGTTCACCGATGCTGCGGCAGGATTCTTCATCTTCCCTGTGGATTTTCACAGCTTCCGCCAACAGCAGAAGCTTCGCTTGCGGCACGTTCTCCGCTTCGCTTAATTTATCTTTCAGACGGCTGAGCGCCCAACCGAGATTGACCGCAGTCGGTCTTGAAGCGTTCAAATATGCGGCGTCTTTTTCGACATATTGCTGGAAAGCTTCCAGTGAATCCGTCTCGTGCCGCTGAGCTCCGATGGCCAAGCCGTATGCGGCGGTGATGCCGATCGCAGGTGCGCCACGGACTTTCAATGAAAAAATAGCCTCGTACACGTCTTCCACCGTTTCAAGCGTCAAGTATTCTATAATATGCGGTAATTTCTGCTGATCCAGAATAGTCAGCTGTTGGCCGTCCCATTTGATGGATAAAGGAATGCTCATGTGTGCGCCTCCTCCAGAATTTGCAGTATATCTCCGATCGATGCTGTCTGCTGGCGCTTCAGGATCAATGCTCTCCCTGTCTGCAGCGCCTGTTTCTTAGAATGGATTCTTTTTTCGGTATCTTCGATGCTGTCCAAGTCTTTGACATGCGCCAAGCCAATCGTACGGCGGATCAATTCACATCCCGCAAAACCCGTTGCATCTGTCAGCACTTTCTCAAGTACGAACTCCAAGTAGCCTTCTGTCTCTTTAAATGATTCGACGCTCTCCGTTTTCCATAGCTCAGTGAACCGGGAATCGAAAACATCCCATGTCTTTTCTATATGGCCCACAATCACTTGGCGATCCTCGCCTTCACGTGTGATGGCCTGAAAAATGAGGTTTGCCAAGAACAGGCCGACATCAAATCCAATCGGACCGTAGAAGCCGAATTCCGGATCAATCACCTTGGTTTCCGTTTGGCTCGCAAAGATGCTGCCCGTGTGAAGGTCGCCGTGCAGAAGCGCTTCCGATTCAGTCAAAAAGCTCTTCTTCAATTTCGCCACTTCCAGCTGCAGCTTACGATCGCTCCAGATCGCTTCTACCGCTGATTGGAGCTGCGGTTCGTAATCATTGGTCTCAACGTCGAAAAAGGGATCTGTAAAGATGAGATCTTCCGTGATCTTGCAGAGCTCCGGGTTGGAGAACTCAGCAGCCAAACCCTTTTTCTCAAAAGGATGCAAGCCGTAATCCGATGTATGGAATAAAGTCTGCGCCAAATATTCACCGATATCCTGCGACAGTCTCGGGAAATTTTCTCCGTTGACCAAGCCTTCCCTTGCAATCTCAAGATGGGACAAGTCTTCCATCACCGTAATGGCCAACTCTTCATCCGTAGCATAGACTGCAGGTACCAATGAAGGAACGAACTCTCCGTGTTTTCTCAGGACATTGGCTTCAATGGTTGCCCGCTTCAAAGTCAGCGGCCAGCTTTCACCGATTACTTTCGCATATGGCAATGCCTGTTTAATGATCAGCCGCTTGCCGGTTTGCGGATCTTCAATCTGAAAAACATAATTCAAGTTGCCATCGCCGATTTCCCGGCAAGTCAATCGGGCATTGCCATCGAATGGATGGACAGCCTTTGCCAATGCGATCGCCGTCGATTCAGTTAATGCTTTATAAGTAGTGGGAACAGTAAGAGTCATGATTTTTCTTCCTTTCTTCTGCAATATAAAAAGCCTCTTTCAAAAGAAAGAGGCCAGAATAAGAGATTCCATGCCTCTTATCTTTCAGAAAATAAATTTCTGATGGAATTAGCACCGTGCCTTACAGGATGTTCATCCTGGCGCCAAAGCGCCCCGTCTCACAACGGTATTACGGTCGGTTGCTGGGCGTCATCGGGCCAAAATCCCTCTGCCAGCTCTTGATAAGAGTACTACATGTATTACTATTAAGTTTATGAAGAGAATCCTATCACGATTCAGAATTGACTGTCAACGCATTTTTCCAATAAAAACAATTTTTTGATAACAGAGTTGACAGACTTCTGCTCACATGAAATAATCAGAATTACTTTACTGTATTAAATCGACTTAGTTATTTTGGATTAAATTATAAAATTATTTTACTCAATTTCATATCTTTCTTATTCAGAGCAGGTGGAGGGACAAGCCCTATGATACCCGGCAACCGGTCCAATGATGGACACGGTGCTAATTCTTGCAGCCAGAACCGATGGCTGAGAAATAAGAAGTTGTTAACGCCCTTAACCTCTTCTTATTTGAAGAGGTTTTTTATTTTTTAAATTGCATGGGAGTGTGGAATAGATGAGCGTATTGACTGCTACTTATCAAGTATACGGAAAGCCCGGTTCCTTCGAAAAAAAAGCGGAAGGCATTGCTTTGGGACTGACGATCGGCTCCTGGACAGACTTGCCGCTGCTTGAACAGGCACAACTGAAACACCATAAGGGACATGTTGTTTCCATCGAAGAGTTTACGGAAGACAGCCATCCATTGAAGCCGGAGCTGATAAAGGCAGAACTCGAGATTGCCTACCCGAGCATCAATTTCTCAGCTGACTTTCCTGCCATCCTGACCACGGTTTTCGGCAAACTATCCCTGGATGGTGAAGTGAAGCTATTGGATTTGGATTTCAGCCATGATCTGCTCAGCCACTTTCCTGGTCCGCGCTTCGGAATAGAAGAAATTCGCAATACACTTGGCGTAGCCGGAAGGCCGCTTCTGATGAGCATATTCAAAGGCGTCATCGGCCGCGACCTGGATTTTCTGTCTGCTCAATTGCGCGAGCAAGCTTTAGGCGGCGTAGACCTTGTCAAAGACGACGAAATTTTGTTCGACAATCCGCTGACTCCATTCGAAAGCCGCATCACAACGGGTAAAAGAGTACTGGAAAATGTCTATGAAGAAACGGGCCACCGCACACATTATGCGGTGAACCTGTCGGGCAGAACTTCCGACCTGAAAGGAAAGGCACGAAAAGCACGGGAGCTGGGAGCGGATGCCTTACTGTTCAACGTCCACGCATACGGCCTCGATGTGCTGCAGGAATTGGCGGAAGATGATGAGATCGGTTTGCCGCTGATGGCGCATCCTGCATTCAGTGGTGCCTTCACTTCATCCGCATTTTATGGCCTAGCTGCGCCGCTCGCACTCGGGAAACTGATCCGCTATGCCGGTGCAGACTTCTCCCTCTTCCCTTCTCCTTACGGCAGTGTTGCTTTGGAGAAAACAGCTGCTCTTGCACTCGGCAAGGAACTGACCAGGGATAGCCCATTGAAACGAAGCTTTCCGGTGCCTTCTGCCGGAATCCATCCAGGGCTTGTGCCTTTACTGTTGGCTGATTACGAGATTGATAGTGTCATCAATGCCGGTGGTGGAATTCATGGACATCCGGCTGGCGCAGCTGGAGGCGGCCGTGCCTTCAGACAAGCAATAGATGCGGTGCTGCAGGGAGAATCCTTACAGGATGCTGCTGTACAACACGAAGAACTACAAACTGCTCTTGAGCTATGGGGGTGAAGAGATTGAACAAACCGATTATTTTTTGCGATTTTGACGGTACTGTAACGGCCAACGATAACATCATCGCTATTATGAAACAGTTTGATCCAACCGGCTGGGAACCAGTCAAAGACCAAATCCTTGACCAATCCATCTCGATACGTGAGGGTGTGGCGAAAATGTTTTCCCTGCTCCCTGTTTCGGCAAAAGACGAAATTATTTCATATGTTCTGGAACAGGCAGAAATACGGGAAGGTTTTAGCGACTTTGTCGCCTATACGAAAAAACAGGAGTTGCCTTTATACATTGTCAGTGGCGGAATCGACTTTTTCGTCTATCCGCTCCTTGAACCTTTTGGACCTTTTGACGGCATCTATTGCAACGGTGCCGACTTTTCAAAAGATGCCATCAAACTGGAATTCCCGCATGGCTGCGATGAAAAGTGCAGCAGCCAGGGCTGTGGATGCTGTAAGCCATCTGTCATTCGGGATCTTTTGGATACCGGCACGAAAAGTATCGTCATTGGTGATTCCATCAGTGACTGGGAAGCCGCCAAAGAAGCTGATTTCGTCATCGCCCGGGATTTATTGGCGGAGAAATGCCAAGAGGCTGGCATCGCTTACGAACCATTTGAAACTTTTTATGAAGTCATTGCGATCGTCGATGAATATATAGGAGTGAAGTCATGACAGCATTGCGGGAAAAATGGCTGGAATTGGCGGATGTCAAAGATGAATTGGCAGTTCGCGACTGGTTTATGGGAACCAGCGGCAATCTAGCCATTAAGGTGGCAGATGAACCGCTCGAATTTCTTGTCACCGCCAGCGGCAAAGATAAGAAAAAACGGACCGATGAAGACTTTTTGCTCGTCGATGCCAACGGACAACCTGCTGCAGAAACAGCGCTGAAACCCTCGGCTGAGACTTTGCTGCATTGTGCGATTTACGGAAAGACAAATGCAGGCTGCAGTCTTCACATTCATACAGTCGCCAATAATGTCATTTCCGAGTTATACGGCAATGCCGGAAAAATCGATTTCCAGGGACAGGAATTGATCAAGGCATTCGGATTATGGGAAGAGGATGCCATACTGACCATCCCCATCATTCCCAATCACGCCGATATTCCAACGCTCGCCGCAGCCTTCGAACCTTATATTGCCGCCGACAAAGGTGCGGTCCTGATCCGCAACCATGGCATCACCGTTTGGGGAAAAGACGGCTTTGAAGCGAAGAAGCTGCTTGAGGCCAGCGAGTTTTTATTTCAATACCAATTAGCGTTGCAACTACATTTAAAATAAGAGAGGAAGATTCTAATGGCTATCATCAAAATTCAAGGAACAGACAAAACAATTGAAGCACAAAACGAGGTTGCAGCATTTCTCGAGCAGCAGGAAGTCGTTTATGAACATTGGGACAACAATAAATTGCCGGAGCATCTTCGTGAAAAATTCGACTTGAGCGATGAAGACAAAGAAGAGATCCTTCAGGCATTCAAAACAGAAATCGATGACATCTCAGAGCGCCGCGGCTACCAGGCGGCGGATATCATTTCCCTGTCAGACTCCAACCCGAAACTGGACGAGCTCTTGAAGAACTTCCAGCGCAAACATATCCATACAGACGACGAAGTGCGTTATATCGTCAGCGGCCATGGCGTCTTCATCATCCAAGGAAAAGACGAGCGCTTTTTCGAAGTTCACCTGACGCCAGGCGATTTGATCTCGGTTCCTGAAAACATCACCCATTACTTCACACTCGCTGATGACCGCAAAGTTGTAGCGGTTCGGATCTTTGTAACAACTGAAGGATGGGTACCGGTTTATCAGGAAGAAAGCAGCGTTCAAAACTAAAGATCATGTAAAAGACCCGAAAAATCCGGGTCTTTTTTATTTTGAAAAAATAGGTAAATTTTTTCTATTTTTTTATGACTATTAAGCTATAATGTCTTTTGAGTTATATTTTGTAAATAGAAAAGAGTGGTATTGATGAAGAAGACTCTGCTGTCTATAACAGCAATCATTGCTATACTTCTATTGCCTATTATCATCTGGTTCTTTAAGGAAGAAAAAATAGTAAATGTGGCGATACTTGATAAAACGGTTCCGACTGAAAGTTACCGGGAACATAAAGGACTGACCTGGCTGTTGAATCACCACCGCTACGTGTCAGAAGACAATAAGACGTATCAGGCAGACAGCGATTATTATGGATTTGTCCCTGATGAAAAAGAGAACAGCTATACAACCCGGGATTTACCCGAAAATCTATCTGGAACCGACCTTATCTATCTGGCGGATTCCTATGGTGTTTATGAAGAAGATCTTCCATGGCAATCATCGGAAAAAACTCCAGGCAGTTCATCTATGATTTTGGGCGGAATTCAAATGGATGAATGGCAGACCATTAAAAAGCAGGTTCAATCTCAAGGTACGGATTTAGTTGTTGAGTTCAATACCTTCGCCTCCCCGACGCCAAAAGAAGTGGCGCAAGATATGAACGAGTTTCTGGGACTCAAATGGAGCGGCTGGAGTGGCCGCCATTTTGTAAACCTTCAGGCACCTGAAGGCGAAGTGCCTCAGTGGATTGTAGATAATTATGAAAAAAACGATATGAAATGGAATTTTGAAGGTGGTGGCTTTGTCCTGGTCAACGATGCTAAAGGAGAAATCGTGGTTCTTTCCGAAGAATCCGGAGAAGTCGGCGCCAACGGGATTCACCTTGCCTTTACTGAAAAAGGCGTTGATCAATTCACTTTAGCGGATAGTCCTTCTTTCGGTTATTGGTTTGATATCAACGAGGCGGCTGCCGGTACAGAGGTACTGGCAGACTATCAATGGGATCTCGCAAGCACGGGCAGCGGGAAGTTGAAAGCTGCCGGCATTCCTGAAAACTTTCCAGCCGTGTTCCATCAATCCAAGAACGGAGCAGACCTTTACTATTTTGCCGGGGATTTTGTTGATATTGATGATACCCCGAGTTTTTACCGCTATGCCGGATTTTCAACACTTCGTTCATTTATCTCAACAGAATCATTGGATGCCGAAAAGAGTTTTTACTGGCAGACTTACCTACCAATGATGGAGACCATTTTGGCGAATACAGAAGATAAGAAGACTGAAAGTGAAAAGACCGAAGATGAGAATACTGAGATCGAAGCAGCCAAAGCAACTACAGCCGAGAAGGATGGCATCGCCTACCCTTCCCGTGTAAACGGTCAGGCATTTGAGGTATACCAGGATGGTGAATGGCAGCCGTTCACCATCAAAGGCGTCAATATGGGGATGGCCAAACCCGGAACGTTCCCTGGAGAAGCCGCGATTACGCGGGAGGAATACGACCGGTGGTTCCATGCAATCGGTGAAATGAATGCCAATGCAATCCGCATTTATACACTTCATCCACCAGCTTTCTACGAAGCATTCGCTGCTTATAATGCCAGCGCAAAAGAGCCGCTTTACCTGTATCACGGTGTATGGATCGATGAAGATCCGTTAGTGGAGACATTGGACGCTTTTACTCCCGAAATCACAGACCGCTTCCAGAATGAAGTTGAGAAAATTGTTGATGTCATCCATGGCGAAGCAGTGGTCGAACAGGAGCCTGGCCATGCCCATGGAACTTACCAGACGGATATCTCTTCCTATGTCATCGGCTGGATGATCGGCATCGAATGGTATCCTGGAGCTGTCCATCAGATGAAACTCGATTACCCTGACTTGGGTGATTATCAGGGAACCCACGTATACACAGAAGGTGCCACCCCCATGGAGCATTGGCTGGCGCAGCAATTGGATCGCCTTGCGGAATATGAGCTGGACGAATACCAAAGCATGCGCCCCCTCAGCTTCACCAACTGGGTGACGACTGACAATATCGAACACCCAGCGGAGCCAAGCTACTTGGAAGACTTAGCCACTGTTGATCCAAACCACATTAAAACAAAAGGGGTGACGGATACAGTCGGGATGTTTGCTTCCTACCATGTTTATCCGTACTATCCGGATTTCCTGAATTTAGAAGAGCGCTACACCGAATATGTTGATCACCGTGGCGAAGCTAATAACTACGCCGGTTACTTGAAGGATTTAAACGATTCACACGACATGCCGATTGTCATCGCCGAGTTCGGTGTTCCAGCTTCACGCGGCATGACCCATGAAAATCCGTTCGGCTGGAACCAGGGATTCATTTCCGAACAGCAGCAAGGTGAAATCGTCAGCCGTCTATATGAAGATATTCTTGAAGAAGGCATGCTTGGCGGTATGGTTTTCACCTGGCAGGATGAGTGGTTCAAACGCACGTGGAATACGATGGATTATGACAATCCGAACGAACGGCCTTTCTGGTCGAATGCCCAAACCAACGAGCAGCAATTCGGCCTGTTGAGCTTTGATCGCCATAAAGTGAAAGTCGATGGCGAGGATGACTGGTCAGGTGGCCAAACCCTTTACGAAAAAGACAGCGGAGCTCTTAGAGCACTGGAGATGGATTCGGATGAGCGGTATGTCTACATTAAAGCCCAATTCGATCCAGCCAATAAAAACTGGTGGGACAAACAGGATTTCACCCTTTACTTCAGCATCCGTGAAGACCAGGGCATCGCGGTTGATGCCTTGAAGAAAACAGAGTTTCTGGCGGACTTCCAGTTGAAAGTGAAAGAACTGGAGCAGGCCAGTTTGCAGGTAGCCGGCGATTACGACAGCTTCTATTATGATTATCATGAACGCCTTCAAATGATTCCCGCGGAAGAAAAGATCGAATCGACCTTCCATCCGATCCGATTGGCTTTGAACAAAGAATTTGTTCGTCCGGATACAGGTGAAATTTATCCATTCGATGCCTATGAAACTGGGGTCCTTCGATTCGGCATCGCCAACCCGGAACATAAAAATTATGATTCCCTGAATGATTATTATTATGATAAAGAGACGGGAATCATGGAAATCCGAATTCCATGGATGTTGCTGAATGCCAAAGACCCGGCCAAACACGAATTTATCGGCGATCTCTGGAAAGAAGGGATCGATTCTTCCGAAACGATCGATGGATTGGATGTCATTGCCAGTTTAACCGGACCAGATGGAAAAGCAGTTGAAACTTTTGAGGCCGATAAAGCTGCCCGGTACTCCTGGGAACCTTGGGGCTTGCCGAAAACTGATGAACGGTTGAAGCAATCGTATTATATTTTACAAGAGACTTTTGACGAGACAGAGTGACGTAAACCAACTAAAAAAGAAGGAAGCCCTTTACAGGCTTCCTTCTTTTTGGAGCTTATAGACAAAAGAATATTGATGTCATTTAAAGCATGAATACACATTTCATCCTGTTTATACCGGATCCTGCGCTTCAGGCGGACGCTTTCCACGGGCTCGCGCCGAACTAACTCGGACTGGCGCCCGAGTGGATTTCGGCACTTCGCTGTTCCCGCAGGAGTCGCCGCCTGGTGCTCCGGATCCTTGAGTGAAGGATTTATCAGGTTTGTAGAGACTACATTTCCTGATATTGATTAGCAAGCTTCTCTCTTTGATTGAAGCAACACGCTTCCAAGCGGGCTGGCCACGAAGACTCCTGTGGGACAGCGAGAGCTGAAGACCCCGCAGGAACGCAGTGATGAGGAGGCTGAAGCTGAGCCCACGGAACGCGAAGTGGCCGGACCGCTTGGAGATTATGCACCGCCATACATTTTGGTCAAACTTTGTCTACAGTCTGAAAAAGAAGGAAGCCCTTTACAGGCTTCCTTCTTTTTGTTCGTCATCCGAGAACACACCTTTGCGCTCCATGTCTCCCCATACTGATTTTTTCTTGAATGCATAGAACAAACCTTGCACACGCCAGAAATTCATCAGGATCCGATACCAGAACGTCTCAGTCAGTGCATAGACATAAAGGACGAGGATACTTCTGACAGTAGGATACTTATGGTAGGTCCATTCCTCCAGCAGCACAGCAAGCGCAGACAAGAGAGAACCGTACAGCACCATCACCAGCAGCATGATAACGGCTATGTCCGTCTCAATGAAGGAGAAGGCAAACCCGCCGATGATGATGAAGTAGCCCATCACTTCAAAGACGGCGCTCAATAGTTCAATAAAGACATAATAAGGCATTGAAAATAAACCGATTCCTCTATATTTCGGATTGAACATCATCCCGCGATGCGTCCACAAAGTTTCTGCCAGACCTCTTTGCCAGCGAATGCGCTGTGCCCGCAAGGAGGCCACTGTGCTCGGTGCTTCTGTCCAGCAAACCGGATCCTGGATATATTCGATCCGCTGCTTTGATTTTTCATCTTTGATGGACCGGTGCAAGCGGACAATCAGTTCCATGTCTTCACCGACGGTATCGGTTTTATAACCGCCCACTTTGATGACCCGGCTTTTCTCGAAGACACCGAATGCCCCTGAAATGATCAGCAGGATATTTACCCGGCTGAACCCAAGACGGCCAATCAGAAATGCGCGGAAGTATTCGATAATCTGCATGACTTCCAATGGTTTTTTCGGCAATGCCACCTGTTCGATGACACCGCGGTTGATCTTGCAGCCATTGGCAATCCTCACAGTCCCTCCTGTGGCAGTCACCATCCCGCTCGAATCCACAATCGGTTTCATCGTCTTCAGCAAGGCATCCTGTTCGAGGATCGAATCGCCGTCGATTGCTGCAAAATAGGGGTATCTTGAGAAATTGACTCCAGCATTCAATGCATCCGCTTTTCCGCCATTTTCTTTTTCAATCAAGAACAAATGGGGATGGAGAGTTGAGCGATAAGCACGTTTGATCTCTCCGGTTTTAAAGTAGGTCCGGATCGCCAGTTCAATCGGTTCCATCCCAAATTGGGCAAGTACTTTTTCACTGGTCCTATCCGTTGACCCATCGTTGACCACAATGATTTCATATTGGGGATAATTCAAATTCAGTAAGGAACGAACTGTGCTGACCACGCCAGCTTCTTCGTTATAGGCGGGAACCAGAATGGAAATAGGATATGTGTCTTTATTGATCGACATTTCCTCAATTTGCTCCTGGCGGTTCAATTTTTTCTCTTTGCTGATTTTCGGGCTGGCGACCAGAAACAAGATCAAATAAGTCGCACCGGCCGCCAGCATATAAGCGATTATTGCCCAGGAAATAATTTCGATGATTACTGTGATGCCAGTTCCACTCATACGGAGATTCCTCCTTCACGTGTCAGCATATGTCTGGCAATATCTCTGGCGTATGCATCCGCATGATCAGCCGCTACCTGTTCAAGCACCTTATTGCCGCCTTCAAAGAATTTGAGGTTTTCAGCTCCTGCAAAACGGACCCACCATATATTGTCCGCCAGCAAGTAAACCAAATTGGGTTTGTACTGATCAAAATGGCAGGCTCCTGTCAGCTTAGCCGCGTACATCCGCTCTTGCCAGTGTGCTGAATCGAAGAAGTCGGAAAGAATAGCAGGATTCACCATTTTTTTGTAATGGCACAAGCTGCTCATCGCCTTCAAGCGGACTTCTTTACGCTCATCCTGTAATTTTTTTTCGACAAACGGGAAGAGCATGTCAATCTGATGCTCTCCGCTGAAACTGATGAAGGCGTAAAGCATATTTTCTGAGATATCCTCTTTTAACTGCATCCGCTCCAGCGTCATTTCGAGTAAATCCTTATCCAGACGGTAGAGCAATTCCTTGATCATCCCGAACGACAGGTCTTTACTTTCAATCGCGGCATCCATCAACCGCACTTCCTGCAAAGTGGCACAAGCACGGATGCATTGGCGAAATTCTTCATCCCTTTTGCTGATTTTCTTGAAATGCTGATAAATGTCTTCCTTTAAGGAAAAAAGCCGGAAATCTTCGATGAAATACAACGCATTGATGCGCTCTGCCCATTGGCCTTTTTTCAGCATATGACGATAATATTCCGTTAAATGCTTTTCTGCCAATCTATGGATACGTGCTTTCTGTTCGCCCTGAAAACCTTCGGATGCAAATTCATCAAGCATGGTTTCCATCAATTTGAACCGGTTTTTCTTCGCAGCAGGCAAACCAGGCTCAGTTTCATGCGAACCTTCTATATACTGCCGGAATTGAGGCTTTAACGTCTCCATTGTTTCTTTTATGCTGTGTTCAACAGCCAAGTTTTTCATTTTCCAGGCGATCAGCAAAGCCAAAATCAGGAGTTGAATCCCCAATAAGCTGAAAACAACCGATATAAATACCTCTATCATTCATCAAATCTCCTTTTTGAAGTGCTTTCAGCAGTTTTTATATAAAAATTTCTAAATAATATTCATAATTGATAATTTATGGATATTGTAACACATCCATACTATTTAACTATAAGAAAAAGCAGCCTGGTTCAGCCGAATCGGCCAACCTTGCTGCTTTTCATCCCTTTATGGAGCCATCGCCTTCCAACTGTCCACGTGATGGATCGCAATACCGCCAAACCCTTTTACCCCAGTATAATGGGCGGATACTTTGGCCAACTCGACTTTCATGAAAGTTTCTCCTTCTTCATAGAAAGAGATGGAATCTCCTTCATCAGTCTTGTCGGTTTCAACTCCCACCACTACGGGTTTCCCGTACTTTACTCCATAAGCAATTTCGTTTTTCACCAGTTCTGTAATCATGGCTGCTGAATCCCGATAAGCCATGAGGGTAACGCTGTGCGTGTTGGCAATCACCCATTCAGCGAGCACACCTTTGCCGTAGGTATTTTTATAGGAAATTTCATCGAACCAGAAAGGCAGATCCACTTCAATCGGCAAGTTCAGCGCAGCTGTGCTGGATTTTGCTTTTGTCAGCAAAGCTTGATAAGACTTAACGGTTGCTGCACGGTTTGTATTCCAGCCGCTGTAAAGATACGGTTCAACATCCAAGTGAACGCCCGAAAATCTTTGGGCCGGCCCAGAATCCCGCTGATAAAGCGATAACCAGGACATCAACTGATCCTGCTGTACAAAACCTTTCGGTGCCACCCAGTCAGGTGCCCCATCCAATGCGTAAATAGCCATTCCTGCTGATCGCGCTTTTTCAATAAAGCTCTGATAACTACTGGCCGGAATATCGGCATCGATCTGCACATAGACTTTGTTTACATCTTTACTCTCCAGAAAAGCCAGTGTTCCCGCTTCATCATTGTAGATCATCCAAGGATTCCATAACCAAGTCGCTTTGGTTTCCACCTCAGTCGCCTGTGCTTCAATCCCATGTTGCGTCAGCATAAACAACAGCCATACACCTGCTATCATCAGTTTTTTCATTTTCCCATATCCTCTCGTTCTGATAGCCGTGGCTCACAGAACGAGGCCGAGGCAACCTGACAACCCTGCGTTTTTCAACGGGTAGGCTCATGGCTTTGCGTCCTTCCCTTTCAGTGAAGTTTGCCTTTTCCAGATTTTCATTATTATATGTCAAATAATTCAAATGCGCCATCTTTTTTTAACTCTTTCCAAAATGACGATTTAGCGCAATAATCAACAATAGGATTTCTGAATTTCCTGTACAGAAGGAGTGAACCCCATGTCTACAGCATTATTCGAAGATGAAATCACCCTGGCGCTGATCAAGACCATGAAAGAGGGAAAAATAATGGAGTTCCAGGACATTCTGGATGAGCTCCAGCCCTACGATATGGCGATCCAATACCGGCACCTGCCGGACAAGCACCGCAATAAATTCCTGCTTTATTTGACGATCCGCCAATTGACGGAATTGATGCAGGAACTTTCCAAAAATGAACAAATCGATATTCTTCATAAATTGGGTCTCGAAAAGTCGTCCCAGGTCCTTGATCGCATGGACAACGACGATTTGGCCCTGCTATTGGCCGATTTGGAACCGGAACGCATTGAAGAACTATTATCGCAGATCAATCAGGACGATTCACAATTTGTTAAAAGCACGATGACTTACCCACCTGAAACGGCAGGCCGCTTGATGAATAACCGATATGTTTGGATTCCACGCCATTACACGATCCGTGAAGCGGTCGATAAGATTAAGCTGTTTGCCGATTTGGCGGAATACCTAAACTATCTTTATGTCGTAGATGAGGATAAGAAGCTGGTCGGCGTCGTTTCCTATAAGGACCTGATCCTCGGAAACCTTGACGATAAAATTGAAGAAGTCATGTACAATCGCGTCGTCAAAGCCGATGTCTTGACCGACCAGGAAGATGCCGCACAATTGATCAGCCGTTATGATTTTGTCACGCTGCCGATTGTTGAAAAGGATGACAAGCTGGTTGGTGTCATCACTGTTGATGACATTATCGATGTCGTTATGCAGGAAGCGAATGAAGATATTGAAAAACTATCAGCTTCAGGAAAGTCGATCGACTTCAATACGCCAGCTTTGGTTGCTGCCTATCGCCGCCTGCCCTGGCTGATCCTTCTATTGTTTATCGGGCTATTTTCCGGCGGTATCATCAGCCGTTTTGAAGAAACGCTGCAGACGGTTGTCGCTTTAACTTTCTTTATGCCGATGATTGCCGGCATGACAGGGAATACGGGAACGCAATCCCTGTCTGTAGTGGTCCGTGGACTGGCTTCACAAAAGTTGAATACCAAGCAGACCATCAACCTGATCTTTAGGGAATTATGGGTCGGCATCATCATCGGCGCTATCTGCTCCGTGCTTATTTTGCTGATTGCTTATGTGTGGCAGGGTAATTTCGTATTGGGCATTGTGGTCGGCGGCTCGCTGTTGATGACCTTAATCATCGGAACTTTGGCTGGAACCATCATTCCTCTTGTCCTGTACAGATTCAATATCGATCCGGCTGTGGCATCCGGTCCTTTAATCACGACAATCAACGATATCCTGTCTTTGCTGATTTATTTTGGTATGGCTACTTTATTCATTTCTCAACTGCTTTAAAGGGCATCGCTCCTCCTCACGTGCTTAAAGTTCCTTTTCTCAAGCAATTATCTTTATCCTAAGTAAGTTACTAGGTATAATAAGTCTTAATTGAAGGAGGCGAGCCCGTGACTATTCCGAAACCCCTTGTACAGACCAATCAGGCTTTTATCGTCATTACCGTATTAACGGCACTTCTGCTCCACCCGGCCATTCTGCTATTGCCGTTTGCTGTCGGCGTTTATACACTGATCACCAAGAAAAACCCGGTGATTCAATTCAGCCGCCGCTTTTTGAAAAAACCGATGGCGAGCTATCAGCAGGAAGATAAAGATCAGCAGCTTTTCAATCAATGGATAGCAACGATCTGCTTAGGGCTGTCACTTCTTTTCTTCTCTGTGGGCATTCCACTGGCCGCCTATGCTTTCGCCATCATGGTCATTGTCGCAGCAGGCGTGGCGCTCATGGGGTATTGCATCGGCTGCACCATCCGCTATCGCTATATGATGTGGAAACACAATCGAACAAAAGCACAGGTATAAAACGAAACCTAAAATAAAACCGCTGGAGAAAAATCAATGATTTTTCTCCAGCGGTTTTGCTTTGTATGTGATTCCCCCTAGGTAACAGCGACTTTTAGGAGATTGTGAAAAGTCTTTTGGATTTTTTTTGAAAAGAAAAATTGTTTTATTCCATTAATAGAGCTTACTGTCCAAGTTGAGTGAAATACTGTCCAAACTCGGCACAATACTGTCCGCAAGCTAAAATGCTTCCGGAATGAGGGAGTCGCGCTCATGAACTATCTATTGCCTTGGATATATGATGTGGAAGCACAATCGAACAGCATAAGAAAAAGACCGGAAGCGATGAGCTTCCGGTCTTTTTTGTCTATCATAAATTTCTTATTTTACTTGGCCATTGCCGCGGACGATGTATTTTGTCGAAGTTAAAGCAGGCAGTCCCATAGGTCCGCGCGCGTGGAGCTTCTGTGTACTGATGCCGATCTCGGCACCAAAACCAAATTCAAAACCGTCCGTAAAACGGGTAGAGGCGTTATGGTAAACCGCGGCTGCATCAATTTCCATAAAGAATTGATCGACATTTGCGGAATTGGACGAAATGATGGCTTCCGAATGTTTGGTTCCGTAAGTGTTGATATGCTGAACCGCTTCAGTTACATCATCAACAATTTTCATAGACACTTCCAGTCCCAGGTATTCTGTTCCCCAATCCGCTTCTTCTGCAGGTATGACATTAGGAGAGAGTTTTTGCGCGACCTCATCTCCATGGATTTCCACCTGATTTTCCTGCAATGCTGCCATCAATTCCGGCAAATGCTGTTCCGCCCAGTTTTTATGGACCAGAATGCTTTCACAGGAATTACAGACTGAAGGCCGCTGTGTTTTGGCATTCAGCGCAATTTCGATGGCCATTTTGACATCTGCTGTCTCATCGATATAGATATGGCAATTGCCTGCACCAGTTTCCAATACTGGGACCGTAGAGTTTTGGACCACTGTTTGAATCAGCTTAGCGCCTCCGCGAGGAATCAGCACATCCAGGTATTGGTTCAACTTGAACATATGGGAAGCCGCTTCCCTGCTTGTATCCTCCAGCAATTGAACGGACTCAACCGGCAAATCACTTTTTTCAAGCGCACGGTGGATAACAGAAACAATGGCTTTATTGGAATGGATTGCTGTAGAACTGCCGCGCAGGACCACCGCATTCCCGGTTTTCAGGCATAAACTGGAGGCGTCAACCGTGACATTGGGACGCGCTTCGTAGATCATGCCGACAACACCTAATGGCACACGGATTTTCGACATCGTTAAACCGTTGGGCCGCTCCCATTTCTCGAGCACCTCACCGACAGGATCCGTGAGTTTCGTCAATTGAATCAAAGCATCGGCTATATCTGCTAACCGCACTTGATCCAGTTTCAAACGGTCCACCAAAGAGTCACTCATTCCATTTTGGCGTCCCGCTTCAATGTCTTTCTTGTTTTCTTCCAGAATATAAGCCTGCTCTTCAAGTAGTTGAGCTGAAATTAAACGAAGCGCGTTATTTTTTTGCTTGGTCGTCGACTTCGCCAATACTGCGGAAGCCTGTTTCGCCTGTTTCGCTTTCTGGACTAGTTCACTTTTCTCGATTTGCTGTTCTTGAAGAAGTTCGGTCATTCATGATACCCCTTTCGGTTTTGCGTTAATCAAACACCCATTTTTGTTTTTACGCCAATATAGGTCCCATCACCTTTGCCCCGGAAAATATCGACCAGTTTTTCACTGCCTGTTCCAGAACCGATGAACACTTGAACACCTAAAGCCAAGGCCGTACGTGCTGCTTCGAGTTTTGACTTCATGCCGCCTGTTCCGACATCAGAACCCACAGAAGATGTGGCTTCTATTAATTCATTAGGGATTGTATCAAGATGAAGGTATTTATGAGCTTGAGGATTGGTTCTTGGATTGTCCTGATAAATGCCGTTGATGTCTGTTAAAATCATAAGGAAATCTGCGTGGACGAGCCCGCTTACCAATGCCGACAGCATATCATTGTCTCCAAACGTCAGCTCTTTCACTGACACCGAATCGTTTTCATTGATGATCGGCATAACGTTTCGTTCCAATAGTTTTGAAATCGTGTCATTGGCATTTTTATAGAGATCTTTCGTCAATAGCAGCTGTGCAGCCACAATGCTGTGTTTTTTGCATTCATCTGCATACGCCTGCAACAAAAGGCTTTGGCCCACTGCTGCCGCCGACTGCTTATCGACTACTGTATCTGGACGTGATAAATAGCCCATGCTTGTACACCCTGCAGCGACTGCTCCAGACGATATCAATATTACTTCATGCCCGTCTTCTTTTAAGCGAGCCAGTGCATCCACATGCTCGCGCAACTTATCGATCGACAGTTTACCACGCTCATCTGTCAATGAACTACTGCCTATTTTCACAACAATTCTCTTCTTCTCCACGTGCAATCACCACCCGATTTTGATAAATAAAAAAAATTCTTCCATTTCATTCAAAAGCGGAAGAACCATGCCTCCGTGTCTATGTTCTCTTCAACTGTTTTCATCGAATCTGTTTAATAGAGTTATTATGCACTGTTTTGCATTTTAAGTCAATCCGATAAATTATTTTTTCCAGCATAAATGGATTTAACAAACTTTCACATACACCATAAATGAATATTTATGCATTATATTGAAAGTGTCTTATACTGTTCTCCCGAAAAATCTGTACTCAGGATTCATGAGATTAAGATAGTTAATTCCAATTTTTCAATTTAAAATGAAAATTCGAATTTTGATTGAAGTAATAGCTTAACATAGTTTATCCTTCATTGAAACCGGGTTCCGGATACAAGAGCCGATTACGGTGGTCATCAGCAACTCTATTAATCGTTATACAAATGCTTCTCCTCTTCTTTTAAAAATATGTATATATAGAAGTTTTTTATTTTGAGATCAATTAAAAAAATTCATTTTTGTTGAGAAAAATAGATTGATCACATATAAAAAAAAGTGCGGAAATTTAATTCCACACTTTCTTTCTTGGTTTATTTGGAACCCGTGCTCCATGTCATGCCCCATTTGAAGGCTTTATCCATTTCCCGGTGGCCTGAGAAATACTCCACCACTTTTTTGACGCTCAAGGTTTGATTTTTTTCATTTTCAACCAAGGCGATGGCGCACATCCGCTTGCCTTTGCGGTGTTCATCCAGACGGACTTCTACATCCGGGCCGTTTTTTTGCTTCAATGTGACAACTCCATCCACTTCTGCCCAATTCGCTGCACCTTCGTAGATAAAAGCATAGACCAAAATCCGTTTGAATTTCATGAGCTGATCGCCATTGATCCGAAGATTTTCTCCACCTTTGGACGTTCCAGTGCGGTCATCGTGGTCAAGTGCAATATAAGGCAGCTGCTTCAAATTTCCGAAGGTGTTGCCGAGCGCTTGGACCACGCCTTTAGAGCCATCCTCCAACTCAAACAGACAGCCCAGATCCAAATCCACTGAATTGCTGGCATTGAGGATCGATGACAAAAAGCCGCCTGCCGTTTTTTGCGTCCAATTCAAATTCACGACGATTTCACCTAATGGCGAATCGGTTTTGTTCAGATTGATCTTGTCTCCTGCTTTTTTCAGTTCCACCTTTTTCAAGTTGATCGAAGCGGGTTTCGGACTTGCAGCTCCTGTTTTTACAGGTTGCATGGTTTTAGCTAATGCATCTGCGGGCAGTTCAAGATGAAATTGCCGGCACAGTTCCCCAAGGTCTCCGGAAACGCTTTGGCCGATTGCGGAAAACTTCCATTCCCCATTGTGCAGATAGACTTCCCCTGCCAAAAGGGTAAGGTCCTTGCTGAACTCTTTGCCCAAATCGTAGCGGCATACTTGTTTTTTGTTTTGGTTATCTTCAATCCGTACGTAAGCGTTTGAAACTTGTCCGAAGTCCTGCTTTTTAGCTGCCCCTTCATAGATGCTGATCGCCACCACAATTCTTCTGATTCCTGCAGGGACTTTCTCCAGATCAACAGTAATCTGTTCGTCGTCTCCAGCACCGGCACCGGTCCGATCGTCCTTCGTCAGCTGCACTGCGTTTCCGCCGCCAGTCAGATTATTGTAAAAAACGATATTTTCTTTCCCGACAATTTTCCCTTCAGCATCCACCAGCAAAGCCACCGCATCTAAATCGATGGACGCAGCTGTTTGGCTGACGTCCCAGCCCAATCCGATTTTCAATTGCTTTAAGCCAGGATGCGCCTTGGTTAGGTCCACTTTTTGTCCTTTGATCAATGTCACCATTCATTTTCCTCCTCAATAAACCTCTATCTGATTCAACTATACTGCAACTATATTCTATTTTCACTCAACGATATTCTTGTGACCGAAAAAACTCCCGCAAGGACACAGCCCTGCGGGAGTTTGCTATTTTTTACAGCGGACGGTAATCAGGCTGCAATTGCTTTAAGTTTCTGTACTTGATGATTTGTGCCACATACCATAACAGCACAACCAGAGTGATACAGGCCCCGATAATTGCGGAAACCTGATAATCCATGTTCAAGCCTTCCGGTGCATAGAAGATATACATGGATACGACGGCTGTCATGAAAATCGCAGGGACTCCTGCCACCCAATGGAATTTGAAGTTTTTCATCAGGTAGACGGCAGCTGTCCATAGCATGAATGTGGCCACCAGCTGGTTGGTCCAGCCGACATATCTCCATAGGAATGTGTAGTCGATCGTCGCCATGTAGAAGGTTGGAATGGCCAGTGGAATGGTCACCAATAGAATCTTCACTTTGCCTTCCATATTCACAAACTTTGCCAGGATATCCGTCAAAATCATTCGTGAAGAACGAAGCGCGGTATCCCCAGTAGTAATCGGCAAGATGATGACACCGAAAATAGCGAGCAATCCACCCATCGTACCCAGCAAGGAAATCGAAATCTCATTGACTACGCCTGATGGGCCACCAGCAGCAAGTGCTGCTCCCAAACCTTCAGTACCATTGAAGAAAGTCATGCCGGCAGCTGCCCAGATCAAAGCGATGATGCCTTCGATGATCATAGCTCCGTAAAAGATCTTGCGGCCGTCTGTTTCTTTTTTCATCGTACGTGCAATGATCGGGCTTTGCGTGCAATGGAATCCTGATATTGCACCACATGAAATGGTCACCATCAATAATGGCCATATCGGCAGATCTCCCGGGTGCAGGTTAGCGAATGTAAGGTTCGGCATCGGTTTTCCGGAGAAAACCAGCGCAATCGCAACCGCCACCGCCATGAACAGCAGGATTGCTCCCAACAGCGGATAGATGCGGCCAATCACTTTATTGATCGGCAAAATTGTCGCCAGGATAAAGTAGAAGAAAATGATCACTAAAGCAGTCATAAAGTTAATCGGCGTAATTTGTGCAATCAATTGCGCAGGCCCTGCGGTAAAAGCTGCAGTCACCAGCAGCATCAAGACCAGTGAGAGTCCGTTGATGAAGACTTTAGCATTCTTGCCCAGGTACTTCCCTACTAATGTCGGGAACTGTGCACCTCCATGGCGCATGGACATGACACCTGAAAAGTAATCATGCACCCCTCCAGCGAAAATACAGCCGACAACGATCCAGACAAATGCTACTGGACCATATAACGCCCCGGCAACCGCTCCATATATGGGGCCAAGGCCGGCGATATTCAGTAATTGAATCAAATTCCCTTTCCACCAGCTCATTGGAACAAAGTCCAATGTGTCTGTTTTGGAATAGGCGGGAGTCGGTGTCTTGTCATCAACGCCAAACACACGCTCGATGAATTTCGAATAGAATACATAACCTAAAATAAGTAAGGCCAAGGCTGCAAAAAAAGTAATCATGTGGCGGTTCCTCCTGATGTTGTTGTATAAGCATAAATCATGATAACATGTTTTTTAAATATATAAACATAATATTTAGAAAAAAACAAATTCACTGTAAAATAACTATAAAAGACAAACTAAACTTTTTTAACTGATTTTATAGACCTATCTAAGAATTTTTCGTTTGAATTGAATAGTATTAAACATTAAAAAAATATAAAAATATTATACTCAATTAATTTTCCAACAAAAAAACGTACAGAAAGATTCTTCTGTACGCTCTTTCCCTTATTTATTTTGTCCGGATTCTTGCTCTTCGGATCCCTTGAATGACATCTATGGCTGAGAAAATAATGACAGCCACTAAAACACTGCCAATCAGCCAATTGAGGCCAGCCGTACCGCCGAAAAGGTCCGTAAGCCATTGCTGGAACGCTGCGTTGATCAGATTGGAATTGGTGAAGATCAGGATAAACACAAGTACCGACGTTGTCTGAACAAAAGCGTTGAAAAGTGCCAATTTATTTGTCCATTGCAACGCGCGCCATTGATAGACTGCCAATGCAATTTCGAGGACGACGACGAGTATGATCAATGGCCAATAGGAAATCAGGATATCCTGATTGAAGATCGGCGTGGTGAATTCCAGACCTCCCTGCTGCCCCTGCTGGTATATCCCAAGCAGTTTATCCGCATTGAAATAAACCGTTGTCCAGATTGCCGTCCAAATCAGGCTGCCGAATATTTGGCTTCTTGGAATCTTTTTTTCTTTTAAGATAAGCGGCCGCTCCGGAAATTCCTTGAGATCATCCGGTGTCCATTCTTCAAAATTCAAGGCGAGCGGCCTTTGTGATTTGGAATGTTCCGCGCGTTCAACAATCACCAGCACCAGGGTCAACCAGAATACTGCCTGAATTACCGCATTGACGATTCCTGAAATGATTCCTCCAATTAAATTTCCGATGATCGTCAAGACCGGCTCTTCTCCTGCTCCTGAAACGATTGTAACGATAATGATGACAATGGTGGTCACCGTAATGGCAATCGGCAGGACGAGCTTCAGCAGCTGGAGGTAGAGGTCATAATAACGGGGCCCGATCAAATACATGGGCCGCTCTGCATAGCGGCTGGCCAGAACAGCCGGATGGCCCAGCTCGGAAAGGGCATTTTTGACATCCTGTTCCGTATAAGGATCCGGCAGCATCTTTTCAATTGTCGACCGCAGCACCTCTGCAACTTCGGTCCGTTTTTTTTCCGGAATCCTCTTCGTTACTTCCCCGATATACAGTTCAATCAATTTCATGGCAAACCTCCCCTTTATACAAGCTCTACCGATGCTCCCATTTTGTTCTATCATACACCCTTATTTTCTTTTAAAAAATAGTTCCGCCTTCTTTTTTCAATATATTCCGTCAACTCCGATAATAAGTGAATACAGCAAAAAGCAGACCCATGTCAATGAGCCTGCCCCGTTTCTGCAATGCTTTATCCCTCACTTCAACAGCAGTGGCCGATGCAGAAATTCGTTACTGGATTGAACTGTGCCATCATTCAAACTGCGTACTGAATTCCAACGCTTCTGCGATTTTATTGTCCTGACTGTCAAAGACATCACTTGTGGTGATCGATGCTGAATCAAAACTGCCGTCTTCAACAATAAAGCCGATATTGCCTCGCTTGGTTTCACCTGCTGCGAGTTCACCGTTCAACTCTTCCAAGTAAATATCATCTTCCCAAAGTTTTGTTTCTCCTTTGGCCGTTTCCATCAAAGCCACAGGCGCAAAATAAACCGGTTCGTCGGATGTATTGGTGACCTCCACAAACATTTTCAGGACTTTGAACTCCTGATCATGCGTATAGGAGTGAAAAAAATCAATCAGGCTGTAATCCGGTTTGAGCTGTAGAATTTTCGATTCCGCCAAGGTCAGTTCCACCGGACCGACTTCAGCTGTCTCACTGTCCATATTCACCGCTTCAACAGTTGCTTCCCCTTTGGCATCCCGCTTGTGTTGGCCGGCTTCCTGCAGCATGCGGTCATCCGTCACCTGGGGGCTAAGGACATAGTCTTCGTAATAGCCGGGGATTTCGTTTTGCTGGCCGGCTGCTGAAACGGCCATTGTTGAATCTGCCTGTTCCGAACACCCTCCGAGCAATAGCGCGGAGAGGCCTATTAAATAAACGGTCTTTTTCATGTCAGTTCCTCATTTCACTGCTGTTTTTACTGGTTTACTTATCATCGATCTCCACTTTTGCTTTCAATAGGTCAAAGATGATTTTTGCATGGTCGGTATTGTCGAGCTGTCCGGCAAACTTTTCACTTGCAGGTCCGTATGCATAAACTGGAACATCTTCCCCAGTGTGCCCGCCGGTTGTCCACCCCGTGTGTGAACGCTTATCGAAAATCTTTTCAATCGAATTATCGATCGCTGTGAAGTTTCCGCCCGCTGCCGCTTTTTTAACTGCGTCGATTTCTTCAGCTGTCAGGTCAAGGTCGATATACTTGCTTAACGTTTCTTCTACGCCGGCCCCGCCAATGATTTTTTCAGCCATGAAATCAGGTGTGCGTTTTGCCGCTTTGATCGGCTCTCCAAACCAGTTGTAGATTCCATCCGAACCAATGGAAAAGCCGCCAGTTGAATGGTCCGCCGTTGCGACGACCAAGGTATTGCCATCTTCTTCAGCAAACTTGATGGCCGCCTGGAACGCTTGGTCGTAATCTTCCATCTCGCTCATCGCACCGACAATGTCGTTATCATGTCCTGCCCAATCGACCTGGCTGCCTTCCACCATCAGGAAGAATCCGTCTTCCTCTTCCGATAACCGATCGATGGCCGATTCTGTCATGTCGGCCAATGAAGGGATGCTGTCGTCACGGTCAATCATTTTCGGAAGGCCCGCCGGCGCAAACAAGCCGAGTACTTGCTCGTCATCGTTGCTCAACAGCTGTTCCCGGCCTGTAATATAGCTGTAGCCGTCTTTCTGGAACTCTTCCGTAAGATCACGATCTGTCCGTTCAAACAAATCGATGCCTCCACCCAGAAGTACATCGACTTTGTGCTCTCCATCGATCAACTCGTCATAGTAATCATCTGCAATGGCATTCATGTTTTTCCGAGCGATGTCATGAGCGCCGAACGATGCGGGGGTGGCGTGTGTAATTTCGGAAGTTGCGACCAATCCTGTCGCTTTCCCTTTTTCTTTGGCAGCCTCAAGGACTGTCTTCACTTCACTCTCATCGTTGTCGACCGCAATCGCATTGTTGTAGGTTTTTATGCCGGCAGCCATCGCTGTGGCGGATGAAGCGGAATCCGTGATGTTTTGTGCAGGATCTTCCGGATATGTCGATTGCTGTCCAACCAAATAAGAATCGAATGACATGTCTTCGACCAGCTTGGTGGAAGCATCGTCCTGCAGATAACGGTAGGCAGATGTATAGGATGTTCCGACTCCGTCACCGATCAGGAAAATAACGTTCTTCACTTCGTCTTTATTGCCGCCTTTGCCTTTGCCCTGGCTGTGCTCAGGTGCTTTTCCCTGATTATTTCCAGGAGCCTTCGCTTCGGCTGACAAAGTAAACGAACTTGCCCCCGTCAGCGCCACTGCTGAAGCTAAAGCAATCGGAAGTACTTTCAATTTCAAGTTTCTATGTATCATTTGTTTCCCTCCAGTCATTTGATGAACAATTTCAGTATAGGATTTGATTGTTAAGCGCTGACGGGAAAATTGTTTAGTATTTGTAAACGGTGAAAAACAGGTATTTTTACGCAATATAAAAAGCCCGGAAGAATTTCCGGGCTTCAGATTATTTGGCAGTTGATGCGGTTGCATTTTTTGCAAAGAATATATAGGCCAACAAGGCAATCAAGCACATGATGAAAATGACCAGTCCCATTGGAACTGCCGTATCTTCTCCTGCAATCCCTACTAACGGCGCAGTCGCTGCTCCAAGAATAAACGGCAGCAAGCCAAGCAATGCCGAAGCACTTCCTGCTACATGGCCTTGGCTTTCCATGGCCAGAGTGAAAGCGGCTGTCCCCACTACGCCAATCGACGTGATGAAAAAGAAGATAGGAATGACGACCGCCCATAAAGGGCCATCAAGCAACACGACGGCCAATAAAACAGCACCCGCAGTCGTGGCAGTATAGAGCGCGGTTTCCAAAAACCGTTTTTCAGACCAAATATACGAGAAGCGGCCAACAGCATAACTGCCGATAATCAGTCCGATGCCATTCATACCGAACAGCAAGCTGAACGTTTGCGGCGATACTCCGTACACATTCTGATAGATGAAGGGAGTACCCGACACATAGGCAAAAACACCACCGATCAGAAAACCTTGTGCCAACGCATAGCCTGTGAACTGCCGATTCTTTAAAATTCCTGCAAAATTGCTGAAGGTCGTTCCCAGGTTGCTTGGAACCCTTTTTTCAGGCGGCAAGCTTTCCTTCAGACGGAGGACTGAAACGAGCAAAAGGATAATTCCCAGAACCGTCAGTACCAGGAAAATCCCTCTCCAGTCTGCAAACAGCAGGACTCCACTGCCGACAGAAGGTGCCAGCAACGGCACCAAGTTGTTGACGACCATCAATAGAGCGAACAACCTTGTCAATTCCGCCCCATTGCTGACGTCCCGCACTATTGCCCGGGAAATAACCAAGCCACCGGAAGCTGCGAAGCCCTGTACGAAACGCAATAGAACAAATATGTAGATGTTCGGAGCAAATATGCAAGCCACTGAAGCTACTATGTAAGCAATCAGCGAAATTAGGAGTGGCTTTCTCCTTCCCTGCACATCACTAAGCGCTCCTGTGATCAATTGGCCTAACGCGAGTCCAAGCAGACACGCGGTCAAGCTCAATTGAACAGAGGTGGCATTGGTTTCATAGACATCCGCAAGAATTGGGAAAGCCGGTAAGTACATATCGATTGTGAATGGAATCAACGAAGTCAGTGCACCCATCAACAAAATAAAATGGACGCGTTTTAAGCCAGTCAAACTTTCCAATGCTTACACCTTCTTTTCTATCAGTAAAAAACTATATAAATCATTTTCTCAAGTTGTTGAAGAATCGCTCCACGCATGAAAATTACCGTTTTCTAACATAACATAAAAGCTCCTGTCTTTCTTTAACTATGTTCTCTCTTAACCAACTTTTTAAACCCTCAATTAAATAAGACAGCTAAAAACCCATCACTGCCAAGCTATCCCAACGGATAACCAGACAGCGACGGGTTTCAGAAATGCTAATGGCTAAAGAGAAACTTCCCGATTATTTTACTTCCACAGTCCAGCCCAGTGTATCTTCAATCTTGCCTGTCTGGATTCCTGTGATTGTATCGTATAGCTTTTGTGATAATTCACCGATTTCGTGGTTGTTGACGATCATCTTCTTGCCTTTCCAGTTCAGTTCCCCGACTGGAGAAATAACGGCTGCCGTCCCAGTGCCGAAGACCTCTTCGACTTGGCCGGCTTCATAGGCTTCGTACAGTTCATCGATGGAAACACGTTTTTCGGTCACGGTGATTCCCCATGTGCCGAGCAATTCGATGATGGACATGCGCGTGATACCTTTTAGGATACTGCCGTTCAACTCAGGCGTAACCACTTCACCGTTGATTTTGAAGAAGATGTTCATGCTGCCGACTTCTTCGATGTATTTCTTTTCGACGCCATCCAGCCATAGGACATCCGCGTTGCCTTCTTTCTTGGCATTGGCCTGCGCCTGGTAGCCTGACGAATAATTTCCTGCCGTTTTAGCCATACCGGTTCCGCCTTTTACTGCGCGGGTGAATTTATCTTCTACATGGATGACAACCGGGTGAAGGCCGCCTGGGAAATATGAGCCAACCGGTGACAGGATGACCATGTATTTATAGGTTTGAGACGGTCCGACTGCAAGATTGGCGTCTGTTGAAATGATGTAGGGACGAATATACAGGGAAGTTCCAGGCGTTTTCGGAACCCAGTCTTTTTCAAGTTTGATCAATTGCGTCAAATGCTCCAAAGCCTGTTCTTCATCGATTGCAGGGATGCTCAGGCGTTCACTTGAAAGGTTCAGACGCTCAAAGTTCTTTTCGGGACGGAACAATAAAATGCGGCCATCCTCTGTATGATAGGCTTTCATGCCTTCAAAAACCGTTTGCCCGTAATGGAAGATCATCGCCGCAGGGTCTAAACTGATCGGCCCGTAGGGGACAATTTTCGGATCATACCAGCCTTTTTCTGTTTCATACTCCAGGATATACATATGATCTGTAAACGTAGTCCCGAATGGCACCTGGTCTTTCACCGGTTTTTCTTTTTTGTTGGTATTTTCAATAACTTCAAGCTGATATGTAGTCATCGTCAGGACTCCTTTGTAAAAATAATTTTAATTATCAGTAATATGAATAATTATACACGTTCTTTCCGCCCTTTAAAAGCTTCGCTGGCTACAATTCAAAAATTGCGATAAAAGACCCGTTCCTTCCCAAAACAAAAAGACCATTCAGCGAATGATCTCGATAAAGTGCGCAAGGATTTTGGCGGTAAGCCCCCAAATGACCTTGTCTCCATAAATATAAAAGTATTCATCAACCTGGCGCGTCCGCCAATTATAATTTTCCCCTCCGGCAATCAAATCGTAGGGAAAGCTCTCCTCCGGTTGAATGTCAAAATTGATGCTGTATACTTTCGGCTCTTTTTCCAGGAAGAACGACAGCGGCACCGTAAAGATGCTGTCGACTTCGGGCGGGTTCGGCTCGAATACAGCTTCCGGATCAATGATGCCGGCAAACGAATACACAATCATCCCAAAAGGCGAAACAATATAGTCTAGTGGAAAGATATCCGAGATTTCGGCTCTTTCTATTCCAAGCTCTTCGATTGTTTCCCGGACGGCCGTGTCTTCTTCCGTCTGGTCCTGAAAATCAATTCTTCCCCCGGGAAAACAGATTTCCCCCGGCTGGTTTCTTAAGTCATAGGAGCGAACTTCAAAGAGGACATGAATTTCTCCATCTTTTTCGATAAGGGGTAAAAGAATTGCATATTTTGAGAAATCCTTATTTCCTAATACGTCAGGAGTACGGTTTTTCACTTTTTCCAGCATGCTTTTCGGATCCATATCAACACCTCAGCTCTCTTTCAACCATTTTACCAAACCGAGCGCCATAATTCCTTTTCGACGATGATTTTTATGCGGTGCTCCGGATAAAAAAGACACTTGCCAGAAGGATGGGCTATATCGTCAGGATTTCCCGGATATCCTCTGCCGACATCGCCTTCAGCGGTTCTTCCCCTGATTGGATCACCTCATCGATCAGGTTTTTCTTTTTCATCTGCAGCTCATTGATTTTCTCTTCGATGGTGCCTTTGGCGACCAGCCGGATCACCTGCACTTCCTTTTTCTGTCCCATGCGGTGCGCCCGGTCAGCAGCTTGCTGTTCGACAGCGGGATTCCACCAAAGATCATAAAGGATGACTGTGTCGGCCCCTGTCAAATTCAGGCCGGTACCGCCGGCTTTCAGGGAAATCAAAAACAAATCACCTTGTCCTTCATTGAATCGGTTGCATAGGTCCACCCGTTCTGCGGGCGGAGTCTGGCCGTCCAAATAAAAATAAGGAACTCCTTCTTTCGCCAATTGATGGCCGACGATGCCGAGCATTTGGGTGAATTGCGAAAAAACCAGCACACGCCGTCCGGATAGCCGGCATTCCTCCACCAGCTCCATCAATTGATCGAATTTGCCTGACCCGCCATCGTAGCCTTCCACGAATAATGCAGGATGGCAGCACAGCTGGCGCAATCGTGTCAGTCCGGCCAAAATCCGGATCCGGTTCTTCTGGAAACTGTCTTTGTTCAGATGCTTCAGCGCATCCTGTTTCAATTCGGCCAAGTAAGCCGCATATAATTTCTTCTGCTCTTTCTGCAGTTCCGAATAATGGATGGTTTCCACTTTGTCCGGAAGCTCCGTCAAAACCTCCGTCTTGATGCGGCGCAGGATGAAAGGGCGCACCCGCTTCTTGATATTGTCACGCCTCATCTCACTGAACAGCCTCCGATTCGGCAGCAGCTCCGGAAACACCACATTGAAAATCGACCATAATTCATCCAGCGAGTTTTCAATCGGGGTTCCGGTAAGTGCAAACCGGTGATCCGCCTGTATTTCCCTGACGGCCTTCGCCGTTTGGGTGACCGGGTTCTTAAAGGCCTGTGCTTCATCCAAAAACAAGGTATGGAAGCTTTGGCTGCGGTACAGTACTTGATCCATACGCAAGGAAGGATAGGATGTGATGACGACATCCAGCCCCTGTGTTTTTTGGATCAAAGAAGCCCTTTGTGTTTTAGTGCCATCAATGATCCCAACTTTGAGTTCTGGTGCAAACTTCCTGAGTTCGTTGAGCCAATTATAGACGAGCGACGAAGGGGCGACCACGAGGACAGGCTGTTGCTGTTTGCGGATTTCCGGCAGTACCGAGACGATAAAGGCGATGCTTTGCAAAGTTTTGCCAAGCCCCATGTCATCCGCCAGAATGCCGCCGAATTTATATTTCGCCAACAGTTTAAGCCAGCGGAAACCGGCTTCCTGGTAATCGCGCAGTACGCCATCCAAACTTTCCGGTATATCAGTATCCAGCTCATCCGGTCGATTCAGGTTTTGCAGCAAGTGGGCAAAATTGGTGCTTGGATCGAGCAGCTGCCCCTCATCCAAAGAAGCCAACAAATGCAGGCCATGAATTAAAGGGATGCGAATCTCTTCCCTGCCGAAATTAGCAGAATTGACGTCCAGTTCGCGCAGAAAATCACTCAATTCCATGAATTCCGCTGTTTCCAAAGACATTAACGTACCGTTAGGGATTCGGTAATAGTGCCGTTTTTCTTCCAACGCCTTCAAGATTTTCTTGATCTCCGCTTCCGGAATGTCCTGCAGATCAAAGCGGAATTCCAGCCAATCGGTGCGCTCACTGATTTCAACTTTCACTTTCGGACCGCCATAATTTTTCTGAACCCGAAGCTTGACGGCTGTCGTCGCATAAATCTGCATCAATTCTTCAAGCACAGGAATGACATGGTAGAGGAAATGGTACTCCGATTCCTCATCCTGCATATAGAAACCGCCGTCCGTCTGCGTAAATGCGCTGTCTTTCATTACTTTCACAATTTCCTGCTCCTGCTCGCGCTGCCTGCGGATTCCTGGATAATGGCGGAATTCATCGTCCGCCTCTTCACATGGATTGATGACCAAATGGCCGTAGTGGAATTCCACTCCTGCCAGCAACCGATGCTTGATGCGGTCGAGATACAGCTTGGCGTGGAGAGGTGTTTCCACCAGCCGTTCCGCTACTGCATCAGCGATATGGACTTTCCCTAAACGCTCCAGCCCCGGCACGACCGTCGCCATGAAATGGTCCATTTCCTCTGCCGGAATCAGCAGTTGGTCAATCGAGCCAGGCAGCAATTCCTTCAATTCCGCCAGACGCCTGGCATCTTCCCCAACCAAATGGATCAAGGCGCCGTCAGCAATCACCAGTTCGTAAGCCTTGAGGATCAGCACTTCCTCCAAACCTTCAACGTCCAGCCGAAAGCCACCGGAGCGGTTTTCATCAAAGTGGAAAGACAGCGGCAATTCTTTTTCGATGCGGATGCCTTCGGTAATCCGTCCAGCGCCCATCAGTTTAACGAAAGGCACAGTCTGCATTAAAGGCAAAAGCCGCTCCCAGTCCGAAGCCGCCAAGACCACCAGATCCGTTTTTTCTGCACTTCCAGCACCTGTAAGCCGTGTTTTCGCCAAGTAATCGAGTACTTTTTCAGTCTCCTCCTGTAAGCGGTGATCTTCTGGCGAGTAATGGAAGCCAGGTGATTCACTGTACGGTTCCTCGGTCCTCACCGCTTCAAGGAAATCACCAATGTTCCCTACAGGTTCCAGTCCGGCTGTTCCGATAGCGAGCCGCAGACCGAGTACATAGCCTGTTCCTTCCACTAGAACCGGAAGCAAACTGAATTCGACTTGAAGGGTTTGCCGCTTATCGAAGTACTGCCGCCTGCCTTTTGTTCCGCTTTTTTGCCGCGCGAATAAATCCAGCATTCTCATCGTTGGGTTTTCGCGTTGCTGCATCTCGTCAATCGCCAGCAGAACACCTGCAATATGATGGCAATAAGTCGTTACAAAACCGACTGGCGGACAACTGCAGGAGGCCAGGATCTCCCCGTCCTGTTCCTGTCTGACACTGACGTGAAATTCGTTGCGGCCGGTGACGATGCCTTTGATCAGCCGGTCGTCATTCAGATCCGGCGAGAGCCGGATTTTGCCGCCCAAAATGTAGGACCGCCCTTTTCTATAAGCGGTCTGTCCGCATAATTTTTTTATTTTTGTTTCATTAAGTGAAAAGTTCATGAGGCCAGTTCCTTCCTGAGATGCCTGAATACCGGAAACCGTTGCGAAGAATTCGAAGCTCTCTCCATTATCGCTAACTGCATGCAGCGAATCAACTGAGCTACTTCTTTATCGTTAATGGCTACAGAAAATCCCCTGCAACAAAGAGTTGAGGGGATTGTTTCACTTATAAAGACTGAGTTAGCTTGCCGACGACTTCTCGATATCCGGAATCTGCTGTTTGATCGCTTCGATGGCTTCTTCCAGGTTTTGCACCTGCAATACCTTCTTTTGCTGGTCCGGGTATTGAAGACCGGTATGCTTGTAGCGGGAATCGTAATAATACTCCAGCAGCAGACGTACCGCAGAGGAAAATTCCCCTGTTTCCAAATCCGCTTCGATCTGTTTCGAAACATCCTGCGGCATCCGTGTTTTGATCCGTTGGAAGGCTGCTATACATTCCTGCTGGTACTGAACAGGTCGGTAATCTTCAATGATCTCTTTGATTCTTTCTTCCATCGGCATGTCGATGATGAGCTGGACGCTATTGTTTTTCAGATCCATCACCCAGCTCGGGATGACAACTTTGCCGATCCGTGAACTTTCAGCTTCAAAAAGCACGAAAGGCGACTTTTCGAGTTCCCGGAATTGCTGGACCAGCAGCGAGTCGAATTTTTTTTGGTTATTCGGCTCAACGCCGATATGGCCGAAAATCGAGCCTTTATGATTGGCCAGCCCTTCCAGATCGATGACGGGATAGCCTTGTTTTTCCAACGCTTTCAGGATTCTTGTTTTGCCAGTTCCAGTCAAGCCGTTCAATACATATGCCTTAAAAGGTGCTTCAGGCTGCTCAAGCTGGTTGATGACCCATCTCCGGTATTCGCGAATTCCGCCTTCCAACCGACTGACATGGACATCCATCAACGTCAAAAGCGTAGCAGTTGTTCGGCTGCGCATGCCGCCTCGCCAGCAAAATACTGTCTTATTGCCTTCCAGCTGTTTAAATTGCTTCACAAATTCCGGCAGCTTGGCCGAGATGATTTCAAGGCCGCGCTCTTTTGCCGCAGCTACACTCTTTTGCTTATAGAGCGTGCCAATTTCTGCCCGTTCCGCATCATCGAAAAAAGGGATATTGATGCTTCCAGGTATCGAAAAATTCTTATATTCGGATGGCGATCTCACATCGATAAGCACCATTTTTTTCTGTTCACTTAACGGGATCAGTTCTTCCACTGCAATATCGCTGAACATTCTTTTTCCTCCAAACACGCACTTGTTTTACTTATTTTATCAGTATACACCCATCAGGATCAGTTTTCGTTCCTGATTGCTTATTTTAACGCGCATGGATTTCCTGGATTTTTTAAAACCCCCAGTGGAATATACGTTTTCCCATCACATATTCCGTGTTATCCACATAATTTATATTCTTTTTAAATGCTTAATCCAAAGCATTTTCCGTTGACACCCCGGAGTTCAAGCTATATGATAACCAAGTATTCCCGACTAACTCACTAAGAAAAGGATGGTTTCATGACTTCACTTACACATGTTCAACCGGTCAACGATGCAAAAGATCCGGTTTTACGGAAAGATACAGCTTTAAACAAACCTCAGGTTTCACTGATTGTCGGCGGCCTGGTGGTTGCGGCTCTATTGATGATTTATCTATTGGCTACTCAACACATAGCACAACCTATTTTGCTGGTCATCGGGCTATTGCTTGGCTATACCTTATTCCACGCACGTTTCGGATTTACTTCTGCTTTCCGTCGCCTGGCATCTGTCGGCAACGGCCAAGCCATGCGATCACATATGCTGATGCTTGCGGTTGCGGTGACTTTGTTTGCGCCGATTTTGGCATATGGCTATTCATTTTTCGGAACTGAAGTTGCCGGCTATGTTTCGCCTGTAGGCGTCAGCTTGGTTGTCGGAGCATTCATCTTCGGAATCGGCATGCAACTCGGCGGCGGCTGTGCTTCCGGTACCTTGTATGCAATCGGCGGCGGACGCACGGTGATGTTTGTGACCTTGCTGTTCTTCATCATCGGAACAACGATCGGCGCTTACCATCTGCCGTTCTGGACAGAGGAAATGCCGGCGTTCGAACCGATTTCGTTAGCCACATCAACTGGCCTTGGCTACGGCGGCGCTTGGCTTGTGTCGATTGTCATTTTCGGTTTGATTGCTTTGATTAGTTTGGCTATCGAGAAAAAAAGACGCGCTCCAAAAATGGCGCCTCTGCCATCCGCTTCTGGATGGAGACGAATTTTCCGCGGTTCATGGCCTTTGTTCGCTGCAGCCATCATCCTGGCGTTGTTGAACGCATTGACGTTGATGGTCCGCGGTACACCTTGGGGCATTACATCGGCGTTTGCACTTTGGGGCTCGAAAATCGCCGCATTGTTCGGTGTTGACGTAGCAAGCTGGGGTTATTGGCAAGGTGCCAATGCCGCTATGCTTGAGTCTTCAATCTTTGCCGATTCCACAACGGTATTGAACTTCGGCGTCATCATCGGGGCGTTCCTTGCTTCAGCGGCTGGCGGCTTGTTCAAGTTCACGAAAGTGAAAGTGGGCAATTTCTTCGCTTCTGTCATCGGTGGCTTGCTGATGGGCTATGGCGCCCGCTTGGCATTCGGCTGTAACATCGGCGCTTACTTCGGCGGTATTGCGTCGTTCAGCCTCCACGGCTACATCTGGGGCATTCTGGCATTGGCTGGAACGTTTGTCGCATTGTATCTCCGTCCATTATTCGGACTGTCGGTACCTAAATCCAATGATTCGGTATGCTGACAACAATTATTCACAAAAAATAAAATCCCCCAAAACGAACACTTTAACAGTGAGCGTTTTGGGGGATTCTGTTGTTTTGCCGTTATTCAATTCACGCTTTTGAGGTTCTTGCTTCCAGTTGTTCCCATACCTTCGATTTCAGGTAATGATAAACGCCATTTTCATCACAGGTGAATTCCGTCACCTCATCGACCATGGCCTGGATATGGTCCGCCGCATTTTTCATCGCGACGGCATGGCTGACATACTCGAACATCTTGACATCGTTGTCGCTGTCTCCGATGGCCAGGGTCTCACAGCCCGTTAAACCGAACCGCTCCAGCATCTGTTTGATACCTGATGCTTTGTTGATGTCTGCAACCATCACTTCGGCATTATGCGGTGAAGACGGAGTCATCGTGAAATCCATCTCTTTTTGAAGTTGCTTGAGTTCAATTTTCCAATCATCGATTTCATCTTTCGTTCTTGCGAAGAAATAAAATTTGGAAAAATGACTTCCAGTAATTTCGTCTGTCCACTCGATTTCCTCTTCAATCGCTTTTTGGCGTGAGATCCATTCGTTGATCTGGACTGAATCGGGCTTGGGGTCACGGACAGCCGCTTCGACAAATGCCTGGTCCTGTTTCAACACCAGCCGAGCTTTGCCATGCGGGAAAAGCTCGTAATAGATTTGGCGTTCCTGCGCCTTGGTAATGATCGTTTCCACCAAATCCAGCGGCAGTGCATGCTCGAACACCACTTCTTCCCCGATGTAACCGGCCATGCCGTTTGAGGTGATGATGCCATCTACAGCAAAGCCTTCCGGAAGCATTTCTGCCAGCTCTTCAGCGGATCTGCCTGTCGCTACAAATACGAAAATCCCTTCACTTCGCAGTCTATCTATGATTTCTTTCGTGTCCATGCTTACTTCGTTGGTATGATTCAAAATCGTCCCGTCCATATCCAAAAAGACGGCTTTAGGGTTAATCGCCACTCCATTACCTCCTGATGTTTAAATACAATTGATATAGCCTCAGTATACGCCTTGGGTTTTTTAAACTCAATGAATGCGCAACAGCCTTTGGCACCAGCAACAGTAATATCTATTACAGACAGACAAGAAATGTTAGAATAAGGCACAGAAGAATTTTCAGATTATATCATGGTTGATGGATGATCCGCTTGCAAACAGAGGAGATACCATATCCTATTGGCGTAAAGGAATTTCGTGGAGCAGTTAAATGGCGCCAGATTCATACTCACAGAAAATCGTTTGTTTATGCCAGTCAGACAGATACGAAAGTCCAGTGGCAGATGGAGGCTAACATGAAGCAAATCTTGACCATACAAAAAATATTGAATAATAATGTCGTCATCGCCAGCAACGATACGTATAAAGAAGCTGTCCTGATCGGCAATGGCCTTGGCTTTAATCGAAAAAAGGGAGATACCGTCCCTTTCGACCAAGCAGATAAAACTTTTTTGCTGCAGGACGAAAAAGAAATGGAGCAATACGTCAATCTGCTTCCTTATATCGAGGAGCAGCTCATTGCCTTCATCCACGAACTGCTCTTGTTCATCGAGGAAAAAATGGGCAAGGAGCTCAACGAACATATCCACGTGGCCCTGACAGACCATATCGCATTTGCCATTAACCGAGCAAAAAAAGGAATCCAATTCTCCAATCCGTTCTTATTTGAAATCGAATCACTGTATCCAAAAGAATACATTGTGGCCCAGGATGTGGTCAAAAAAGTGGAAGCGCGGACAGGCGTTTCGTTTCCGGAAGGGGAAGTCGGCTTTATCGCACTCCATGTCCACAGTGCCGTTACAGACAAGTCCCTGCGCGATATCAATCGCTATCATGCTTTGCTCTCAAAAATGGTGAAAATCATCGAAGACAGCCTGGATATCCAGTTGGAAAAAGACAATATCGATTACCACCGCCTTATTCAGCACCTCCACCGCGCCATCGACCGTGCCGATAAAGGAGCTCCTCTGGGGGAAGAAAATAAATTGGCCGCTATGTTGAAAAGTGAATATCCCGTATGCTATAATCTTGCTTGGAAGCTCATTAAAGTAATGCAAAACCAATTGAATAAGCCTGTAGATGAAGCGGAAGTCATGTATTTGACGATTCATCTGCAGCGCTTGACACATAAATTCTGACCATACGTGTTACTGATTCGATCAGGCATGAGTATGAAAAGATGCAAAAGTTGACCATTAGGACAAAACTGTCCTTTTCTCGGCTTTTCCCTTTTCTTCTCATGCCTTTTTTGTGTCTTCAATTGATCTGCTTCATAATTTGAACCATCGAGGAGGAAATTGCATGTCATTCAATTTATTCGGTACCCTGCAAAAAGTCGGTAAAGCCCTTATGCTGCCGGTTGCACTCTTACCTGCCGCCGGTATCCTATTGGCTTTCGGTACAAGCTTTGCACAAGAATCATTTTTGGAAGCGGTTCCTTTTATGGGAGCTGACTGGATCCAGTCCTTATTATTCGTGATGGCGGAAGCCGGCGGTGTCATTTTCGATAACCTGCCCTTACTGTTTGCTGTAGGTGTCGCAATCGGCCTTGCCGGTGGTGATGGAGTAGCAGGACTTGCTGCCATCATCGGTTATCTGATTATGAACGTCACGATGAAAGCATTTGGTGGAATTACCCTGGAAATGACCACTGACCCGGCATACGCCAATGTATTGGGAATTCCGACGCTGCAAACAGGCGTATTCGGCGGTATTATCGTCGGTGTCCTTGCTGCCTTTATGTACAATAAATTCTTCAATATCCAATTGCCTCAGTTTTTAGGTTTCTTCGCTGGAAAGCGCTTTGTTCCAATTATCACTGCTTTCTCTGCTGTTTTTCTTGGAATTGTGATGTTCATGGTTTGGCCATTTGCCCAAACCGGTTTGAATACGCTTTCCCACTTCATGCTTGAAACGAACCGTACGCTTGCTGCGTTCGTATTCGGAACCATTGAACGTTCATTGATACCATTCGGTTTGCACCATATTTTCTACTCGCCATTCTGGTTTGAATTTGGCCAGTATACCAATGCTGCCGGTGAAATCATCCGCGGCGACCAGCGCATCTTCTTTGCTCAACTGCAGGATGGTGTGGACTTTACTGCCGGTACATTCATGACCGGTAAATTCCCATTCATGATGTTCGGCCTTCCGGCTGCGGCACTTGCCATCTACCATTGTGCACGTCCGGAGAAAAAGAAAATTGTCGGCGGTATCATGCTTTCAGGTGCTTTGACGTCGTTCCTTACAGGAATCACCGAACCTCTTGAGTTCTCGTTCTTGTTTGTTGCACCTGTACTGTTCGGTATCCATGCAATTTTTGCAGGTCTGTCGTTCATGACCATGCACTTGCTTAACGTTAAGATCGGGATGACATTCTCCGGCGGACTGATTGACTTCCTGCTGTTCGGGGTAATGCCTGGAAGAACAGAATGGTTCTGGGTCATTGTTGTCGGTCTCGTGTTCTCGGTCATCTACTATTTCGGGTTCCGTTTTGCTATCAAAAAATTCAATTTGATGACACCTGGGCGCGAAGCTGATGAAGAAGGCGATGAGGAAACAGGTGAAGTTGGCGACTTGCCATATGAAATTCTTGCAGCTATGGGCGGCCAGGAAAACATCACCCACCTTGACGCTTGTATCACCCGCTTACGTGTCAGCGTTGCCGATAAAGGCAATGTCGATAAAAACAGATTGAAAAAACTTGGCGCATCCGGCGTCATGGAAGTTGGAAACAACATCCAGGCCATTTTCGGACCTGTCTCAGATAGCCTGCGGGGACAAATGCAGGACATCATCAATGGCAAAGCGCCTCGACCATCCGAAAAAACGGCGGTTCCAACTGGAGATTCAACTGCCGCCGCTTCAGCTACACCATTGGAATTCAACAGCCCGATTACCGGTGAATTGCTTCCGATTTCAGAAGTTCCGGATCAGGTATTCTCCGGCAAAATGGTTGGTGACGGATTTGCGATCAAGCCGACAGAAGGAAAAGTATTCTCTCCGGTGAACGGCAAAGTCGTCACGGTCTTCCCTACCAAGCACGCCATCGGCATCGCGGCGGACAACGGAACGGAAATACTGATCCACATCGGGATTGATACGGTCCATCTGAAAGGTGAAGGCTTTACTTCACATATTGAACAAGGTGATTTGGTTGAACAAGGACAGCTTCTGATGGAAATGGACTTGGATTACATCGCTGAAAACGCGGCATCCATCATTACGCCAGTTGTCTTCACGAACCTTGAAGAAGGCCAATCGATCAAACTCAGCAAATCCGGCTCAATCGCAGCCAAGGACCAGAACATCATGGAAATTGTCCACGGAGAGCCTGTCGTCTGATTTAGAAACATCAACTAAAAGCCCGGCTGCATTCGGAGATTTTCCGCAGGCAGCCAGGCTTTCTTACCTATTCGATTAATATGGGAGGTTCGTCTTCATGAAGTTATTGACCTTGAACTGCCACGCCTGGCACGAAGAAAACCAAACTGAAAAAATACGGTATTTAGCCGAGACCATCAAAGAGAAGAATTATGACGTCATCGCTCTTCAGGAAGTCAATCAATCGATCAGCGCAGCGCTTAACTATCGTGACATCAAAAAAGATAACTACGGCATCGTCCTGTTAGAGGAACTTGAAAAACTCGGTATGACAGACTACTCTTTCGTCTGGAGCTTTTCACATTTGGTCTATGGCATCTATGAAGAAGGCGTCGCGCTTCTGACAAAACACCCGATTTTAGCAGAAGACTCTTTTGTCGTCAGTCAAAGCACAGACATCAATTATTGGAAAACGCGGAAAATCGTCGGTATTCAAATTGACTATCAGGGCGCCCCTTTGTCCTTCTACTCTTGCCATATGGGATGGTGGACCGATGAAGAAGAACCCTTCAAACTGCAGGCAGACAGCCTTCTGCAACAAGCCAAAAAAGAGGTGCCGTTCTTTCTAATGGGCGATTTCAATAACAGCGCTTCCCTTTCAGGAGAAGGCTATGACTACTTGATCAGCCAAGACCTTCACGATACGTACGAGTTAGCCGAACAAAAAGATCAAGGCACGACCGTCGAAGGGAAAATCACCGGATGGCATGACAATAAACACGATCTACGCATCGATCTGGTCTTAACGAATCGCCCTTTCCAAGTGCTGTCTTCCAACGTCATTTTCAATAACCGCAATAAATCCATCATCTCCGACCATTTCGGGGTAGAAGTCAATCTGAGTATTTCAGGAAAATAGCGCAAGCGGGGAAAGCTTATTTACATAGCTGTCTTCTTCTTCCTGGAAACTTAAAAACAACTCTGCTTCACCGATTCAAATATAAGGTTTAAAACTGACCCCTAAGTTTTGTTCGGAATTGGCACTTTTAACTGGTTCAGTCCTCTGCTAATCTTATCTGAAAAAGAAAAGATAGGAAGGTAACCAACGATGCAAAAAACAACAAGCTATTCACCTGCAGCCAATTCCCGCACATTTGATTTGATTTTAAGCTCTATGGCCATTGCACTTGTCTTTGTCGCCACTTTGTTACTGAACATTCGCCTGCCGATTGCGGCAAACGGCGGGCTTGTCCACCTCGGCACCGCGATGCTCTTCATTATCGCCATCCTATTTGGTCCTAAGAAAGGGCTGATTGCCGGTGCGATCGGTATGGGTCTGTTTGATTTGGTTTCCGGCTGGACCTTATGGGCGCCGATCACTATAGTGGCACGTGGCCTGCAAGGTTACCTGGTCGGAAAAATCGCCTGGTCCGGCGGCAGAAAAGGCGGCAGCACGAAATTCAATATTTTCGCTGCCATTGTGTCAATTCCGTTCATGGTCGCCATCTACTACCTCGGCGAAGCCATCATCTTCAGCAGTTGGATCATCCCGGCCGCTTCGATTCCCGGAAACCTTGTCCAAAATACGGTTGGCTTGATCATCGCGATTCCAGTAGCAGTTGCCTTGAAGAAAACGCCATTTTTTAAATAAGTTCTCCATCTGTTCACCAAAAAAGAGCGTGTCTGAAGTCCAGACACGCTCTTTTTTTCAGTTTTTCACTTTCGATACAGTCAGGCCGTCACCTATCGGAATCAGTAAGGATTCCAGTTGAGGGTGATTGGCCACAACGAGATTGAACGCCTTCATCACTTCTGTATGGCGGCTGACTTCAGCTGCATCATCCGCTACTGTTCCTCTTGCGAGTACATTATCCGCCACGATCAAAGCGCCAGGCGTTGATAGTTTCAGGCAGTAATCCAAATAATTCTCGTAGTTCCCTTTGTCTGCATCGATAAAGAAAAAGTCGAATTTACGATTTTCTTCCACCAGTCTTTCGAGACTTTCCAACGCCGCTCCTGTCATGTAGGAAACCTGCTCACCGAATCCGGCTTTCGTTAAATTGCTGTGTGCCAGTTCTGCATACTGTTCCTCAAGCTCAAGCGAAGTTAACTTTCCTTCTTTCCCTGCGAACCCTCTCGCCAGGCAAATGCCGCTATAGCCTCCAAGTGCTCCAATTTCCAGCACGTTTTTAGCGCCTGAGATCGAGACCAACATCGTCAACAGTTTGCCGGAAGATGGGGAAACTGAAATCGAGGGCATACCTTTTTCTTCGATGGATGTAACAACTTCCTCCAAAAGCGAATCCTGTTTGGTGAATAGGGTGTCGATGTATTGATTGGTTTTCTTCAAGTTCAACAGCTCCTTCTTTTTCTTTGCCGGCTGATTCTTCTGGCTTCATATTTATATAAGATGAGCTTAAGAATTATATTCTCTTACACCGCTTCGGTCGCTTTGGGTAGAGCTCTTAAAGTAAGAGTTGGAAAACTCCTGCTTCTGCATCGCTTCGCTAGCTTCGAAGCAAAGGAAATAACCCAAACTTCCTTTGGTTTATTTCCTTGCCTAACCCCTGGGCGCGCCGGCGCTAAGAGATGTAGTGAATTCAAAGTGAACTTCTGTATTTCTACTGTATTTATAAAAGATATAGAGCAAATCAGCGGAGACTCCCGCGGGATAGCGACGTGCCGAAATCCACTCGGGCGTTTAGCCCGAGTTAGTTCGGCGCAAGCCCGTAGGAAAGCGGAGCTGATTTGCGGAATATCAGCAGGCGAAGATCATTAGTTCAACTTATCCAGCACTCATTTCGAGTTGGATCCAGCCGTGTACGTTAACTAAAATTGTATACAACTGGATACGTACTTATCAATAAAAAAACCTCTTTCATCCTGGTTGATGAAAGAGGTTCATAAGCATTTTATAAATTTTAGATTCCTACAGGGCTTTTTTCATCCAGCTGAAGTGCTTTTGCTGTTGAAATATGGATTTCCTGAAGAAGTTCCGGATGGTCAGACAATGATACGCCATAAGACGGAATCATTTCTTTGATTTTCGGCTCCCATTCGCCTACCTGGTCCGGGAAGCATCTTTGGAAAATTTCAAGCATTGCATGAACGGCCGTGGATGCACCTGGAGAAGCTCCCAGCAATGCAGCAACTGAACCATCGGCAGCAGTGACGATTTCTGTACCGAACTGCAGGGTTCCTTTGCCTTTATCCGTATCTTTGATGACTTGTACACGTTGTCCCGCTACGACGACATCCCAATCCTCAAGCTTGGCAGTCGGAATGAAATCACGCAATTCTTCCACGCGTTTTTCATTCGACAGCATGACCTGCTGGATCAGATATTTTGTCAATGACATCTCTTTTGCGCCTGCAGCCAGCATCGTAAAGACGTTGTTCGGTTTTACAGATCCGATCAAGTCCATATTCGATCCTGTTTTCAGGAACTTCGGTGAGAAGCCGGCAAATGGTCCGAACAACAAGGATTTCTTGTTATCGATGAAGCGCGTGTCCAAATGCGGTACTGACATCGGAGGAGCTCCGACTTTTGCTTTTCCGTATACTTTTGCATGGTGCTGCTCGACGATTTCAGGGTCGTTGCAGACCAGGAACATTCCGCTTACCGGGAATCCGCCGATATGCTTGGATTCCGGAATGCCTGTCTTCTGAAGCAAAGGCAAGCTTCCGCCGCCGCCGCCGATAAAGACGAAGTCAGCGTTATGGTATTCGATTTTATCGTTTTCAAGATCCTGCACTTTTACTTCCCAAGTGCCGTCGCTGCTGCGTTTAATATCTTTGACTGCATGTTTGTAATTCATCTCGACCTGCTGCTCTTTCAAGTGGTCAAACAGCATTTCGGTTAACGCGCCAAAGTTGACGTCCGTCCCGGAATCGATTTTTGTAGCCGCCATTGCTTCATTTGAAGTACGGCCTTCCATAATAAGCGGAACCCATTCCTTCAATTTTGCAGGATCAGCTGAATATTCCATGCCCTTGAACAACGGGCTGGCTGATAATGCTTCAAAACGTTTATTTAAGAATCGGACATTGTCTTCTCCCTGCACTAAACTCATGTGAGGAATCGACATGATGAAGTCCTGAGGATTCGCGATGCGTTTATTGTTTACTAGAAAAGACCAGAACTGTCTGGAAAGCTGGAACTGTTCGTTGATGCTGATCGCTTTTTTGATATCAACAGAGCCATCAGGCTGTTCCGGTGTATAGTTAAGCTCGCAAAGTGCAGCGTGTCCGGTTCCTGCGTTATTCCATTCGTTGGAACTTTCAGATCCCGCTTTTTCAAGTTTTTCAAACACTTTTATGTTCCAATCCGGTGCCAGCTCTTTAAGCATTGATCCTAAAGTCGCGCTCATGACACCAGCACCGATTAAGATGACGTTTCTTTTTTTCTGTTGGTTGTCCATTATAACCTTCCTTATCCCGTATATTTGCAAATAGGTGCAGCTTGCTCCTGATCAAATAATACAAAAAGCCAGGCTCAACCGAAAAACGCACCTTTTCTGCCTCAATTGTGTAATTATATCATATTTATCTTATCTACCTATCTGCTTTTGCCTGTCAATTATACCCTAAGTGGAACAGCTAAAAAAGAAAGATGCCTGTTTTAAGAAGAATCGAGTCTGAAAAGCCCAAATGCTGACATTGTCCAGAATGTCAGCATTTGGGCTTAGTTATATTTCGATCTATCTTATACTTATTACCGGCTCCGAAAAGCCTCATAATGACGCACCGCTTCTTTTGTGATTTCACTGTCTTCAGGCAAACCGCTCACTGTTTTCAAAACAGCTGCCGGCCCATTTTCACGGATCATCTCCTGAATTTCCATCGCTTCCTCATCTTCCGGATAGTCAAATGCCAACGCAGCTGCAATGGCCTTCGCCAGGTTGGTGTAAGGCAACCCTGCCTTTTGGGCCTGGGTTGCTGGTCGAATCAGCCGGTCTTCAGGACCCAGCTTGCGGATAGGGGCACGTCCAACTCGTGTAACTCCGTCATTCAAGTACGCATTTTTAAAGCGTTCGATGTTCTTGTTGATGTAGGTGAGATGCTCTTCTTCATCCAATCCATATTCCTTCACCAGGTAGGCACCTGTCTCCTTCAACGTCTCTCTGACCTGCTCGACGATTTTCTCATCAGCCAAGGTTTCATCAATCGTCGATTTACCTGCCAGATAGCCCAGATAAGCGATAACAGCATGGCCTGTGTTCACTGTGAACAGCTTCCGTTCAATGAACGGCGCAAGGTCCTTGACCATTGTCATGCCGGTTACCGGCGGGATCTCTTCACTCGTTTCCACGACCCATTCGTAATAAGGCTCAACCAGGACATCCAGTGAACTTTGGTCCTGGATCGGCACGATACGGTCAACAGCAGAGTTGAAGAAATAAACCTTTCCTTCCAGCTGGTTCTTCGTATCTTCGTCGAGGTTGTCCAGGATATGTTGCTTCAGGATATCCGTTGCACCAATCTGGTTTTCGCAGGCGATGATATAAAGCTTATCATCTGTTGCCGTCACCCGTTTCGTTAGACCGCGGGCAATCAGCGGTGCGATTCTCGGCAAAATATTCGGGCCGATTGCTGTGGTCAAATAGTCCGCTTGTTGAATCGCCTCAATTACGTCGTTGTCATGCGTCATATTATTGATGCCTGAAACGTTTTCGATGGTGATGGATTCTTCCTGTGGCTGAGCCAGCTTTACCTGGTAGCCTTTTTCTTCATTCAGCTTATTGATGACCTGTTCCGCAACATCCACAAATGTCACGTGGTAACCCGATTCGGAAAATAAAGCCCCGATAAACCCTCTGCCGATGTTTCCTGCTCCAAAATGAACGGCTTGTTTCATTGATCATCATTCCTTTATCAACTTATTTTGTAGATAATCCAAGAAGATATCTTCTAATTTCTGCCGGATCACTTTCTCGTTGGATGACGAAAAAATCATCATGGATATATCACTTTCGATTAAACTCGTACTGATCAAGCTAAGTATTTCCTGTTCCCTTCCAGTCAGCATCGTTGGCGCCAACATCAGTAACAGGTTTTTCATCTGCATATCTTCCCCATCCATCCCTTTGACGAGAAGCGGATCATCCAAATGGATTATTTGAAATACGAGTTTTTGAATAGAATCATCCCGGCAATGGAAAAGTGCCATATTGGTATCCGGAATCCCCAATCCGCCCTTTTTCTCACGCTCTTTCAATTCGTTCAGGGCAGAAGCCGTGTCCGTAATGAGTCCATCCACTGTCGCTGACTCGATGACTTCCTCCAAAACTTCCCAATGATCCGTTGCAGGATGTTTGTTGAGGACTTTAAAGTTGGCCAGGATTGCATCCATACTGCCCTGCACTTCTTTTATTTCCCGCAGGACCGTCTGTACATCAGGCCGACTGTTCGCAAGCATCGTTTCGCCGGGATTTCCGGCATGAAGGTATTGCTTTTTGCCGGTGATTTTCCCGACATTATTCTGCAGGTAACTTTCGATATAGCCGATATCCCTATCGCTCAATAAGGGGCTCACCATTATATAATCCACTTCCGTGACAGGCAGACGGATTGTTGAAATCACCAAATCGTAATCCTGGAAATGAGCGGATTGAAAATCATTGATGGATAAGACTTCCACTGAATTGATTTCGGGCAATTCTTTTTGAATCCGGCTTGCCAGCATTTTGGAAGTCCCGATGCCTGTCGGACAGATGACGACCACATCAATTCGGACCTTTTCTTCATTCATCAGCAAAGCGGAGCCGAAATGCAGGACAATGAACGCCGTCTCGTCAGGTGAAAAATCCAAATCTGTGAATTCATTTTCCAGACCCTGCTTGACCGCCATGAATAACACCGGATATTTACGCCTGATTTCGTCAGTCAATGGATTGAAGGACTCCAGCTTTTGGTTTAAGCGGAAAATCGAAGGCCCCATATGCGCGAGCAACCCCTGGTACAGCGAAAAATCATCGATCAGATTGACATGCAGCTGCGCTGAAACATCGCGGATTAAATTTTTAATCATCCGCCCGAGCAACACACTGTCATAATAAGCCAAGTCAGCCGCCTGCACTTTCGAACCTTTCAAGATCACCGCTAAAAAATGGGCATCGGCTGCAGTCAGCCCGATAGAAAACCGTCCGCTTAACTCTGTACAAACATTTTCCATCAAGCGGTATTCGTTGTCTGAACTAACTTCTTTTTTGTTCTTCGGCTCAAGCAGAAAGCCCGCTTCCGTCCGCTGAAGAGCCAGGCAGCTATAGACCACCAATCCAATATAATCACTGTCCGCTAATCTTGTTTGTTCCTTATTGATTTTTTGATCCACCAATTGATCTACGACAACGAGGTATTGCGGCGAGAAGTATCCAAGAATTTCCTCTTCCTGGTTTTTTCCCTGTTGGAGAAAATACAAACTCTCAACCATCTCTTCATAAAAATAAGCAAGGATGTAGCCACCCAATGCATGGCGCTTATTGGCTTCTCCGCCATTCACTTCTACGCCGACGCCTCTTGTCCTGGACAATTCGATTGAAAACTTCCGCAGCCAGTCAGTTACATCATCCAAATAAGCTGTCAATGTGGCCGTGCTGATCCCTAATTGGCCAGCCAGCACCTGCATTTTGAAAAACGGCCCTTCATGCAGCAAGATAACCAGCAGCTTCAACTTTCTCTCTTCCGGCGTTTCATCCGCTGGACTGACGGTGATCAAATTCTGTATCAGCCTATAGACCTGCTCATTCGGACCTGCAACAAAAAGCCCTTCATCGCCTGTGCGTTCCACGGTCAAATCAAATTGTTTCAGCATCTTCCCTACTGATTTCAAATCCCGCTGAATCGTCCGGGCACTGACATCCAGATAGGAAGACAACGAATGCACGGTATGCTTTCCAGAAGTTCGGACGATCAGCTCGATAATGGACTTTTCCCTAAATGTAATAAACATCGGCCTCACTCACTTCACTTTTAAGTGCCTTTTTTAGAACAAAAAATATAGATATAGATATAGAAGCTGAACTTAAAAATCAGGATTTTTATACACTATACACCGCTTCGGTCGCTCTGGGCATAGCTCCCGCAAGAAGCCAGGCAAAAGACGCCTGGCTTCTTGCTTCGCTCAGCCCGTGGACGCGCCGGCGCTAAGAGATTTGGTGAATTCAAAGGAGACTTATTTTTTCCACTGTACTTTTAAAATATATGGAGCAATGCAGCGATCTCAGAGAAATACACTCGGCCCAAAAGCGGCACTGTTTTGCGAAAGTTCAGCAAGCAACAATCATTGGTTCAACTTATAGAGAATAGAACAAAAAGGCAGGAATCCCCCGCCTTTCTGTTGCTGCTATTTAATTGCTGTTGATGATGGCGATTAATTCCTTAGCGGACTTCGCATTGACCAGCTTGTCCACATTAAATTGTTCTGCACAAATGACGGCGATTCCTGAAAGGATTTCCAAATGTGTGCCATCCTTTCCGGCGATGCCGAAAATCATTTTTGCGCTTTCTCCATTAAAGTCTACTCCATTTGGAACCTGAACAACAGTAAAGCCTGACTTCAGGACAGATTTTTTAGCGTCTTCGGTGCCGTGGGGGATGGCGACGTTGTTGCCCATGTAGGTCGTCGTAATTTCCTCGCGTTTCATCATCTCATCCACATAGGATTCTTCAACATATCCGCCCCGGACCAATGCTTGCCCTGCGAATCGGATCGCTTCTTCTTTTGTGCGGAATTTTTGATTCATAAAAACGTTTTTCTCTAGCAGCAGCTGATCGTCTTCCGTGTTATGCGGAACAGCTGCTTCACTTTCTTCGACAAGTTCATGCTGCTCACCTGTCACGCCGGTTTGCAGACGGTCGATCAGTTGATCGTATTCAGGGCTTGATAGGAAGTTATCGACTGAAATATGATAAGCATCCGGTACCTTGTTTTCTGCACGCGGCGTCAGTTTCTCCTGCGTAATGACGATCTGGGAATCAGACGGAATTGTACTGATTGCCGTATTCGTCACCGTTACGTCCAGACCCGCTTCTTTTACTTTCTTGCGCAGAAGAGAAGCACCCATTGCACTCGATCCCATTCCGGCATCGCAGGCAAAAACGATTTTTTGGACATTTGACGGGAATACTCCACTGACATTTCCAGCAGGCTGCGTTATTTCCCGGGAAATAGAACTCTTTTTGCCTTTCATCTGTTCCATTTTCTTCGTTGCTTCTTCCATATCTTCATCTGTTTGTTTGCTCGATTTTAAGACAACTGCTGAGATGGCAAAAGACACGGCAGTTGCGACAAAGACCGCAGCAAAGTTGGCCAGGTAAGCCATTCCTTCAGGCGGGGTAACCGCGGCAATGGCCAAAATGCTTCCCGGTGATGCAGGAGCAACCAATCCGCCACCCATCAACACGAGCGTAAAGACTCCGCTCATACCACCGAAAATAACAGCCAATAACAACATCGGCTTCATCAGTACGTAAGGGAAATAAATTTCATGAATCCCCCCGAAGAAATGGATGATGGCCGCCCCTGGAGCTGATTGCTTGGCGATGCCTTTTCCAAACAGCATAAAACCAAGCAGTACGCCAAGTCCCGGTCCTGGATTCGCTTCCAGCAGGAACAGGATCGATTTGCCTGTCTGTTGAACCTGTTCCAAGCCGATCGGTGTCAACACACCATGGTTGATGGCGTTGTTCAGGAACAGAATTTTTGCCGGTTCGATCAAAATGCTCGTCAACGGCAATAATCCCGCTGCCAATAACCAGTCCACTCCAGAAACAAGAACCGAAGTAAAAGCACTTACAGCCGGTCCGATGCTGAGAAATGCAAAAATGGCAAGTGCACCGCCGAGAATACCGGCAGAGAAGTTATTGACCAGCATTTCAAAGCCGGTCCGGACTTTCCCTTCGATCAATTGGTCAAATTTCTTGATGACATATGCGCCGAGCGGACCCATGATCATGGCACCCAGGAACATTGGGGTATCCGGAGCTCCGACAATGACCCCCATTGTTGCGATGGTTCCGACCACTCCACCACGCTGATCGTAAATCAGCCGGCCTCCTGTATAACCGATCAGAAGCGGCAGCATATAGGTAACCATCGGCCCTACTAGTGAAGCAAGGTTTTCATTAGGAATGAATCCTGTTGGGATGAATAGGGCTGTGATCAATCCCCAAGCAATAAATGCACCGATATTCGGTAAAACCATGGAGCTCAGGAAATTGCCGAACTTTTGTATCCGAACCTTCATTGTTGATTCGTTCATGTGAACCTCTCCTTTGAAATGTATTTTGTTATGCTCTACGAAAGTTTTTATGAAATGCGATCTGCTGAAAAACTTAAATCCAAATTTATCTCTCTATGATGTGCCTTTATCATAGCCTTCGGATGGAAGCGCATTCAATAACAAGGAAAGTCAACTTTGTCGGGCTTGTCGTGACAAGGCTGTTGTTGCATGAAAAAGAGGCTGTCCTTTCGCCATATGGATGACGTCAGGACAGCCTCTTCAACTTTTCTTAAAAGTCTTTTTCTACCTCTGCCCACCACTAGAGTGGCTGCAAAGAACCCTAAAACACCGAGCAGAATGGGTACGATGACTACGCACCTCCGGAAGCTGCGGCAGCCTGGTCGGCTTTGACGCAGTCGATCGCCACGACAATGGCGATGACGACTTCCTCCATCTCGTCATTCAAGATTTGAACTTTATAGCTGTCTCCCCAGCTGAACCACTCTTTGTTCACCTGGCCGATCACTTCTCCGTTCTGCAGCAGTTGAAAATCCATATCCCACCAGTTCCCACGGATTTCAAGTCCAGTTCCATCAATTGTATAGCGGGCTTTAAACAAGGAAAACTCCTTTTTGATCGTTAACCGCTCCTGTCCGTTCACTTCAACAAAGAACTTCGGCAGAAAGCTGAAGGTCTTTTTGGTGATGAGTGCGACTTCATCCCTTGCCATATTCAGTATGGAGAAGGTTTTAGGAATCTGCATAAAGCTGCCTTCCACATAATAGACATCCTGCTGTCCCTTATCCTTCACGGTAAACTTGCCGCTTAAACTGAATACCTTTTGTTTGATGTAGAGTTCGTTCATCGTAATCGTCTCCTTTTTTATCAGATTGGAATTTATACAGGATATATCAAGCTTTTCCGCTCCCATTTTACATTTTCTTCATTATGAAGGAAAGTCTTGGAAGAAGCACGGAAGTACCGAGGAAGATTTAAGGGCGGATAAACACCACATGGATAAGAGGTCGACTCGGCATATTTCCCCGGGTTTTGATAAGATGCCAGTGAGGTGAACATTATTTAAGGGCGAGAACCATTGGCCTCGCTGAAGTTTTCAAAAAAAGCCAGACGAATCTAATTTCTCGAAAGGAAGAGAGCTGCATGTTATTAAAAAACGCAAAGCTTTACGGACAAGAAGGAAAATGGGATATCTCAATTCAAGCAGATCAAATCAACTCCATCAAACAAGCAGCAAGCTCGGCTGAAGCAACTGATGAGCAAACCATCGACTTAAAAGGAAAAATCGTGCTGCCGCCTTACGTAGAGCCCCATATCCACCTGGACTACGTGCTGACAGCGGGGACGCCGCGATGGAACCAATCAGGGTCCGTCTTTGAAGGGATAGAAATTTGGTCAGAACGAAAACAACTCGTAACGGAAACAAAAGACGATATTAAAAAAAGAGCGTTGACAGCGATCAAGATGCAGCTGAAACACGGCATTCAGCACGTACGGACGCACGTCGATGTCAGCGATCCTACGTTAAAAGGATTGAAAGCCTTATTGGAAGTAAAAGAAGAAATCAAACCGTGGATGGACCTGCAGATTGTAGCACTTCCTCAAGAAGGCTTGTACACCAAACCCGATGGGGAAGAACTGCTGATCAAAGCATTGGAGATGGGCGCTGATGTCGTCGGCGGCATTCCACATTATGAATTGACACGGGAAGATGGGATCCGCTCAGTGTTTAAGGCGCTTGAACTGGCTGTGAAATACGATAAATTGGTCGATATCCATTGTGATGAGATCGATGATGACCAATCCAGATACCTTGAAGTGCTTGCAGGAGAGGCATTGAAACTGGGCATCGGACATCGTATAACAGCCAGCCACACGACGGCCATGGCTTCCTACAGCAATGCCTATACGTATAAATTATTCCAGGCCTTGAGAAAAGCCAAGATCAACTTTGTCTCGCTGCCAAAAGCCAATCTTCATTTGCAGGGACGCTTCGATGGCCATCCGGCGCGCCGCGGCATCACCCGCGTGAAGGAACTGCTGGCAGATGACATCAATGTCTGTTTCGGCCTCGATTCGATCATGGATCCATGGTATCCGCTCGGTGACGGCAACTTGATGAGTGTCGTCGATACCGGTCTGCATGCCTGCCATATGACGGATTACGCCCATATCGTAAAAGCGCTTGACCTGATCACCATCAATGGCGCCAAAACACTGGCGATCGAAGAAGGCTATGGCATCAAAGAAGGCCATCAAGCCAACCTGATCGTCATCGATTCCGAGTCTGAATACGAAGCAATCCGGACGCAGGCCTCCGTTCTTTACTCGATCCGCAACGGAAAAATCATCGTTGAAACCAAACCTGCTGAAACGACGATGAATATTCCTCTTCTTTCTTGAGCACCCAAGCTTGAAAGAGTAGGAAATCCATTATGAATAGACAAAGAGGGGCCGATTTCCCGGCTCCTCTTTGCTTTTTCATCTCCTACAAGACTAATTTCATTTCCCTTGAACTTGGCTGTTTTGAATACACCCTGCAAAGAACGTCCATACATTTCCAATGATTCATTTACCCGTTATACTAAGAGCAAATATTCCTTAAAGAGAGGTTTGGCCAAAATGGAAATCGAGAATCTGATCAACGTGAAGACTCGGCAGGAATTGAGGGAGTGGTTCGAGAAAAATTCTGCGGCAGAAAATTTCTGTTGGGTGGTCGTCAGCACAAAAGAACAACCTGGAGTCATCCAGTATTTAGATTTAGTGGAAGAAGCCTTATGTTTCGGCTGGATCGACAGCACCAAAAAGAAGCTGTCCGAAACGGAAACGGCTCAACGGCTATCTCCAAGAAAGAAAAACAGCCATTTTACTGAGTTGAATAAAGAGAGAATAAGAAGATTGGAGAAATTAGGGTTGATGACAGAAAGAGGCCGGCGGGTCTTACCCGATATGCGCCCTGAGTCCTTTCTCATCGATGAGGAGATTGAAGCCTGCTTAAAAGAAGACGATCAAGTTTATCGAAACTTCCTGAACTTTCCCGAACTCTATAGGAGAATCCGAATCGATACCATCCAAAGTCATAAAAACAACCTTGAACTTTTCAATAAAAGATTGGAGAAATTCATCGAAAATACAAGGGAAAATAAAATGTACGGCCAGTGGCATGACAATGGCCGCTTACTTGATCATTGAAATCACTGCCAATCGCTCATTTATATAAACATCATAAATAGGCTTAGACAGAACTTTGGATTGTATGTACCAAATGAAAGCGAATTGAGGCGGCTCTACTTTGGGGTGCCTGAACTCATATACTAGAATCAAGAAATCCTGAAAAACAAAAAAACGGGAAGAGAACCTTCTTTCGAAGTTTCGCATCTTCCCGCTTCTAGACTCTTTTATTATCTTATCTATTTAACCTAAAGTCTGCAATGCAATGTTACCGGCTTATATATAATTGCTCCCATCAAGAAACTACTTATAAACAGGCGCTCCATATGGCTCTCTGAGGCCTCTTCAAGCAACTGAACATCTATTTACGGGCCCATGCAGCAATACCTGAGATGTCCTCAGGAGCAGTTCTGCAACACCCTCCGATTATCTGGGCGCCTGCTTCGTGCCAGCGCCGTGTGTTTGAGGTAAACTGATCTGCTGAAGAACCTTTCCCCCATGTCTTGCTTGCCGGATTGTATTCTTCGCCTGAATTCGGATACACGATGACCGGTTTGCTGGTCTGGCTCTTCACCTCGTTGATCAACGATTCAATTATATGGGGCGCTGAACAATTGATGCCGATTGCCGCTGCTTGCTGTTGGCCATCCAACCACTCCGCACATTTGGCGATTTTCTCTCCGTCGCTTATGTGGTGTTCGTCTTTTGCGCTGAAACTGAACCACGCATAGACATCCGGAAATTCCTTCAATACCTTGACGATCGCTTTGGCTTCCGCCAGACACGGGATGGTTTCACACGCTAGAATATCTGCGCCCGCTCCAACCAACACCCGGATCCGTTCTTTATGGAAGGCAATCAATTCCTCTTCGCTCACCGAGTAATCGCCCCGGTATTCAGAACCATCCGATAGGAACGCACCATATGGCCCGACAGAAGCGGCAACGAACGGTTTCGGCCTGTTCGATTGATCCTGCAAATCTGCCCAAAATTCATCACGGGCTTCTGCTGCAAGTGCAACAGACTTAGAGATCAAGTCGATTGCCTCTTCCCCGGTCAACCCTCTTTCTTTGTATCCTTCGATAGTCGCCTGGTAGCTGGCGGTAATTGCGCAATCTGCACCTGCCTGGAAATAATCCAAGTGAACTTTCTTGATCAATTCCGGGTTTTCCATCAAGACTTTTGCCGACCATAAGCGGTCATTTAAATTGCATCCGTAATTCTCAAGCTCGGTGGCCATCGCGCCGTCAAGAATGACCAGTGGGAAGCGGTTCAAAATTTGTTCGATCGGGTTCACGCTAAAACATCCTTTCCAAATCCAAGCTCTTTTCGTGATTTATTAATTGTTCCGGGTGGCTTTGCCTAAAAATTGCTTTGTTCTTTCCATTTTTGCATCATTAAAAAGCTGATCCGCAGTGCCTTCTTCGATGATGACACCGTCTTCCATGAAAATGACACGATCCGAGATTTCACGCGCAAAGTTCAGCTCATGGGTAACGATAAACATCGTTTTTCCTGTGTCTGCCACACTTCTGATTGTCGCCAAAACTTCATCAACCAGCTCTGGGTCCAGAGAAGAAGTCGGTTCATCAAACAATAAAACTTCCGGATTAAGCGCAAGTGCCCGAGCAATGCCCACCCGTTGCTGCTGGCCACCCGATAGTTGCACCGGGTAATGGCTTAGCTTATTCGACAAGCCCACCTTTTCGAGAATTTCCAAGCTCTTCTTTTTCGCTTCGTCTTTCTTCAGTTGCTTGACGCTGGTTAATCCGATCATCACATTTTGCAGCACGGTCAAATTTTTAAACAGATTGTATTGCTGAAAGACCATCCCGGTCGACGTTCTCAAAGCAAAGACATCCGACTTGCTGGCTGATTCAACGTCCACTCGGTTGCCGCCGATTTCCACTATTCCGCTCGTCGGCTTTTCCAGGAAATTGATGCAGCGCAACAGTGTTGACTTGCCTGATCCGCTTGGTCCCAAAATAGAAACAACCTCGCCTTTATTGACACTTATATTGATTCCCTTTAGCACATGGTGGCTGTCGTAATATTTATGTATATTTTCCAATTTAATCATGAGGCAATCCCTCTTTCATATCTGCGTGCCCGCTTCTCGATTTTCACCAGCAATCGCTCTACTATTATGCAAAGGATCCAGTAGACGATGGATACCGCAATGTATACTTCAAAAAATGCCAAACCGCGGGACCCAAGAATTTTGGCTTGCCCCATAATGTCCACGACGCCAATGATGAAAACAAGCGACGTGTCTTTGATCGTGCTGATGAACATATTTCCCAGGTTCGGGATTGCGACTGCCAGCGCCTGCGGGAAAATGATTTGAAGCATCATTTGTGTAGGCTTCATCCCGATTGCTTTTGCAGCTTCAAATTGTCCCCGATCAACCGATTCGATCGCTGACCGGATCGTCTCGGACAAATAAGCACCCAGATTAATGGAAAATGCCAGTAGCGCATATACTTCGGGCGGTATACTGTTGACGTCGGCGGACTGAAGCCAGCCGTATTCAATCTGTAGATAGTAGATGATCTTCGGTATTCCATAAAACACCAAATAGATTTGGACCAGTAAAGGAGTTCCTCTGACAAAAGAGATGTATATCGATGAAACCACACTTAATACCGGAACCTTGTATATTTTGATCAATGCGGTAAAAACCCCGATGAATAAACTCAAAACCAATGAGCCGACAGCTATCCCGATGGTAATCGGTAGCCGTGAAATAATAGCAGGAAAACTTTCGATTAAAAATTGTATATCCAGTAGATTTTCCATTGTCTCTTTCCTTCCACAAACCTATTCAGGGATATATTCTCCGCCAGTCCATTTGATCGACAGATCCGCTAAGGTGCCATCTTCTTTCAGTTCTTTCAGGATGGGATCGATTAAGGATTTTAATTTTTCGCCTTCTTCCCCATTCTTCAACACAATTCCCATGTCATCATTCACCAAAGGCTGCCCTACAATTTCTACCCCTAAATCGTTTTTTTCCAATACCGCATTCATCATAATCGGATCATTCACGTAGGCATCGACACGGCCATTTTGCACGTCCTGCAAAATTTCCGAAGGGTTTCCACTTTCGCTGTATTTCAACTCAATGGGCGTATCTGCTGTTTCGTTGTATTCCTCCAGCAACAGCGTATAGGAATCCCCCGCTAAAGCGCCAACCGCCTTTCCTTCTAAATCCTCTACAGTCTGGATGTCTTCTCTTCCGGTTTTCACCGCAATGACTGTTTCCGCTGCAAAATAGGATTCATCGGTGAACAAGTACTTTTCCTGGCGTTCAGGTGTTTTCGCTACTTGGTCTGCGATTGCCTGAACCTTATTGGATTCGAGTGCAAGAAACATGCTATCCCACGGAACGGCGACAAATTCGAATGTATAACCATCCAATTTTTCATCGATTGCTTTTACCATTTCAACGTCATACCCTGTCAGTTCATTGGTGTCATCCGCAAAAGCGAAAGGCGGATAATCATTTTGCGTTCCTACCACAACCACTTGATCGCCCGTAGAACTTGTCGCTTCTTCCGACGAGCATCCGCTTAATGCCCCGATTACACCCAGTGATAAAAACAGTGAACTCAATACATAATGTTTTCTTTTCATTTTCATGCTCCTTTTTTAGGCAACAAGCCGTAAGTCAATTTGATGGGGAAAGGCAAAAGCCAATTTTTCTTGCTATGTAAGCTGAATGTAAAGACATTACTGCCGGCAAAGGACTAGTTGCTTATCCATACATGGGGTCATCCTTTTTCTTTTGCATATTTCCAAGTCACCGAAAACCTCCTTTTTCTACTTTTCAAGAAAATCATTTTTGCAATCGCCCTTTGGAAACAAAAAAACCTCTTCCAATAGGAAAGAGGTTTCAGCCAAATTCTTATCTCTCAGAATAAAACACTCTGCAGGAATTAGCACCTCTCATAAAAATGATGGTTGCTGGACTTCACAGGGCCTGTCCCTCAGTCTCTCTTGATAAGTTATTTAATTTTTTTTTTCATATTAACGATAGTATTTGACATTGGCTCTCATGTCAAATACATTTTTATTCTATTTCGAATTTACTCAAAATTTTTTTGCACAAAACGGGCGTTTATACCCAACGAATGGAGCTCCATTGCAGATTGTCTCCCAGTTTCTGAATTCCCGTTGAAATAATTTAACGAGTGAAGCGCATAATGGACGATTGACAATCACTCACGTCTTCCATACCATCTAGTAATAATTCACCCTTATTTTTTACACGAACCGGCATTTTAAAACCACCTTACTATCGAGGAAGATCGGAGTGAAAAAATGAACAAAGAAACTATTTATGATGTCGCAATAATTGGTGCTGGAACAATGGGAATGGCTGCCGGCGCTTTTTTGGCACAGCAAAATGTGAAAATTGTTTTGATCGATGCCTTTGATCCTCCGCATATCTATGGCAGCCATCACGGCGATACCCGCTTGATCCGCCATGCTTACGGCGAAGGGAGACAATACGTTACATTAGTGAAACGCGCACAGCAATTGTGAGAAGAGCTGGAGCAGCAAACCGGCTACAAAGTTTTCGAAAAAACCGGTGTCATCGGTTTTGGCCCCAAAGAGTCCCCTTTTCTTCAGGAAACAATTTCTGCTGCACAGAAGCATAACCTTCCGTTAGAGCTAATGAGCGGCATTGAAATTAACGAAAGATGGCCCGGGTTTTCTGTGCCGGATCATTTTGTCGGCTGCTTTGAAAAAGAATCGGGAATCATCTACAGTGAAAATGCCATTCGGGCGTATAAAGAAAAAGCCATTGAGCACGGCGCCCAGCTTGTAACAAATACACCTGTCCATCACATTGATCCCAATGATGAGAACGGGATAAAAATCTCTACCGAGCATACGACATATTATGCCAGGAAAATAATCGTCACTGCAGGTGCATGGGCAGCAAAACTGCTGCCTGATTTAAACCTCCCTGTCCAGCCCACCCGTAAAGTAGTCGGTTGGTTTGAAGCACCTTCTGACCTGTATGACGCTGCTGACTTTCCTTCCTTTTATGCTGAGGACAATGGGAAGAAATTTTATGGATTCCCAAGCTTGGATGGTTCCGGGATTAAAATCGGAAGATCAGATGGAGGACATGCCATAGACCCCAATCTCCTGAAACAGAATTTCGGATTATACGATTCAGATGAAGGTGATTTGAGACAAGGTCTTGAACTCTATCTGCCCCGTGCTAACGGGAAACTGAAGCAGAGCAAAACTTGCTTGTATACACTTTCAAGTGACAATGATTTTATCGTCGATTTCCATCCCGAAGATCATCGTGTCATTTTCGCCTGCGGCTTCTCGGGACACGGCTTTAAGTTTGGTAGTGTGATGGGGGAAGTATTGAGCCAAATGGCTTTAGCGGGAGAGAGCGAGTTGGATATCTCTATATTTGCTCTCAATAGATTTGGATTAGGATCCAAAACACCCAACCCAACCAAATTATTGTAGTTCCCCCTTTCCTCTTTTATTATCAGAAATGCGCTTATATTCTTTGCCAGAAAGTAAAAAGGGATCCTTACAGGCCCGAATGGCCCGAAAGAATCCTTTTTATACAATGTCTCAATCATTTGGCTCGCTTTCTATTAAACAATTAACTGAGCGACAGCAGCAGGTTACAATATGAAAGTTCTTAAGTTCACCCCGACTAAGCTCTAAAGCTTTTCACCCACTAGTAAGGGGAGTGTTTCTTCGACAAACTGAATGGCTTTTCCGACAATAAAATCCAGTTCATGATCCATGGAAGCAATGTGATAGGAATTGTGCAATTCGTATTTTTGCATACTCTCTGATTGGACCCTACTGAGAATATAATCCGTATTGCCCGGTGGTACAACATGATCTTCAAGCGATTGGAAACAGACGATCGGACAGCGCACATCTGCAAGCTTAGCATCGACGGCGTCCATATACTTCAATAATTGGTGATACGCTTTGACTGGTGCCTGCTCATAAGTGATTTCTACTGCATCCTCTTTTTTGATGTCCGGCTGCCCTTCGGTGACATAAGCGGAGGACGGCTGGTCGCGGAATGTTTCAAATGCAGGGATATCAATCGCCGGATTGATCAGGACAATTCCTTGAATGTCAGGATGGCGGCTGGCCAAATCCAAGCTCAAGGTCCCGCCCATCGATTGACCGATGACGATAACGCTGGAACATGTCTGTTTCAGCTCGTTATAAGCCTCTTCTATCCGCGCAAACCAATCGCCGCAGACAAACTGTTCGAGGTCTTTGAAATGCGTACCGTGGCCAGGAAGCCGTGGACAAGAGACTGTATAGTCATGGGCAGCAATTGCCTCACCCAACTCCTTTACACTTTGCGGCGTGCCTAAAAAGCCGTGGCACAATAAAACTCCCGTGCTATTTCCTCTCAGAAAAAATGATTCAGCTTGTGGGTTGACCGGATATTCATGAACCATTTGAATCCTCCTCTGCCTGCTCTAAATCTATGCGCTATTGTGGTGTGGTGCTCATGCAAAAAAGCTTATTCACATTAGACTATATTTAAAACCTACTTGTCAACTAGGTTTTAAAACCACCTACTTTTGAGGCCACATATTTGTCGGACTTTCGCTGAATAGATGAGTCTTCCATCAAATGACCATTATGTCCAGAACATTAAAAAAAAGAGTCTCTTCCTAATTGATGAAGGAAAGACTCTTTTCAGCCATAACAAATCTTTCAAGAATATCAAAATCAATATCCTTTCTGATCCTCATGATCCATGCACTGGATAAGAACAAAGAGAGGATCCATTATCCTCTATTCCAACTCTTCTTCCGCAAGCAGCTTGAACCCTTCAATCATCGTGTCTTCTTCCACTTCAATCAAGATACAGCGTTTGCCGTTGTAATTGACTTCTTTGACGTATCGTAAGTCTTGGGGACTGATCGCAATATTCGCGACTTTCGTGCTGATTTTAATGGATTTGGACGCATAGCTCGGCACGATATGGCTTGCTTTCATCTCATAGGTCTTGTCTTCCACCACTTGTTGGAATGCCCGCTCCACTTTTTCCGCACTGACATCTTTTACGCCGCTTGCCTTCAACACACGTGTAATCTCAGTCGTGTTCAAAATCGGCGCACTTTCTTCGTCGTCTTCACTTTCTTGTGCCACAACCAGCATCTGGTTGATTTCGTCGTATACACCGGCGAGCGTTCTTGAATTCACTTCATCGCCGCCAATAACGGCTTTGACAATTTCTTCGAATACCGCTTTCTCTTCCTCGGCCGTAACAATTTCATCACCATTCAAGACATTCTCGATAAACTGGAAGTCCGGTTTATTGGCTTTGCCCGCCGCGTACAGGATGTGATGGATGTCTGCGGCGTTATCCGTAAAACTCGGGAACAGAAACCCACCGATCGGCGAGCTTAGTTTAATGACGGGGTCGACCAGCACATTTGCCTTATACTCCTTTTCGACAAAATCAAAGACCAGCGAACTTTTCGGCAATTCGGTTTGGTTCATACTGCAAAGGATAAACGAAGTCGTATAGACTTCATCCCGCATGTCGATTTCCGTTTCGTCGGGCTGGCGTCTCGTCGTCTTAGAGTAATTTCCGCGGATGAACGTGACCACCATGTCCTTTTCATAGGGGCGTTCCTCCACCATCTTCAAGGCGATGCGCTGCATATTCTCTTTCCACTCAGCAACTTCTGCTGCCTGAAGCCCTTCATACAGCAGCTTCTGCGTGTGGTCCGCCTGTCCCTCTTCTTGCGGCTGGAATTTCACTTCGAACATCTTGGCATCCAGCTTTCCGCCCAATACCTTTTTAAAGTTATCGAAAAACAATTCCTGCTGCTCGCGGTCCAACATGGCAAACGAGCGGCTCTCCTCGTGATAGATCTCTGTACTTTCCTGTTGGATGTAGATGTTGTAGATCTCAGCGATCTTCAATAAGTCGGTATCCAGTTTAAATCGTTTGCGGATATCTGCTATATCTTTTTTGTTCATTTTCAATTCCAACTCCCTGGCTAATAAAATCCGTGTGATGCACAAAAAAAGAGCATCCAAAGCTCTGGTCAGCTTTTGACACTCTGTTATTATAACAATATTTAAGGCAAAGAAAGAAATAGAGCTACTACTCAAGTTAATGTCACAATCCGTTTAACGGCTCTCTTCCTGTAACCGCCGGTGAAGTTGATGGACCCGCTCTGCCAGTTCAGGAACCGGCCCGTCTACCGCTGCATCCTTGATCACTTCTTGTATAGGCAGATTCCGCACACGCGATGGCGCGGCGCCCATTTCGCTTCGCCAACCAGCCAATTGTTCAGATGAGCTTGCATACACGATTCTTCCCAAGCCGACCAACCCGTGAGCCGCTGCACACATCGGGCAATGTTCCCCTGACGTATAAACTGTCGCTTTGCTTCTTTCTTCAGGAGACAAATTATTGGCCGCCCACCTCGCGATCGCAAACTCCGGATGCTGGGTATGGTCGCCCCCTGCCACATGGTTATGGTCTTCAAACAGAACGTCTCCCGCAGCCGAAACAAGTACGGAACCGAACGGCTGATCACCTTTCCCTAATGCAGTTTCCGCCAACTCCACACATCGCCGCAAATGCTTTAAATCTGTTTCGCTGATCATTGTCGACTCCTCCTTCGTGTGCTGTGCTTTATTACGGATTTTGTTGAATTCCGCAGTAGTTTACACTAATTTAATTTGCAATTCCAATCGAGGTGGTTTCATACTTCTTGTCATTCAGGGCTTTTAGGATGAAATGGGCAACGTCCGCACGTGAGATGGACTTCGATTTTTCCGGTACACCCTCCGCCGCTTCTCTGTACTTGCCTGAAAACGGACCATTCGTTAACCCCATCGGCCGAACAATTGTGTAATGCAGTCCATGGGCTTCAATGTAATCAGTCGCGGCCCTGTGATCCTTCAGTGCATTCTTAAGGATGCCCATCATCAGCTTCCCGCTTATGCCCGGCAGTTCGTTGTAAATTCCTGCAGAGGCCGTGTAGACGATCCGTTTCACATCATGTTCCTGCATACCTGCCACGATATTTTTCACCATCTCTTGGAGCTCTGTCGATTTCTTCATTCCCTGGCTCGAGCCCAAACAGGATACGACCGCATCATGGCCCGCTATTGCCGCTGCCACTTCCGCCGGATTGAAGGCATCCCCTTGGACTACACTTAACTTCTCATGTGTAAGTTCAAGTTTCGAGGGTGTCCGTACAAACGCTGTGACGTCAAAACCATTCTCCAATGCCTGCTTCACGACTGCTTTCCCTACACCGCCAGTTGCGCCGAAAATAATAATTTTCACAGCAGTTCACCTTTCTTTCTCATCGTTATTCGGTATTCTCTTCTTCAACTAAAAGTATAACAATAAATCTGAGTTACTTATAGAATATGCAGACCGCAGCCTATCTAAACGAAAGTCCATATCAATCGGAGACCAGCAGTTCTTTTTGGAAATGAAAGAGGATCCCGCGAAGAGATCCTCACACATTCTTTGCAATAGGAAAGTGTTTGATGTTTTTCTTTCCCCATTCATCCATCATCAAAACGATTGGAATTAGGCTTTGCCCCAAAATTGTCAACGAATATTCCACCTTTGACGGAACTTCAGGAAATACGTTCCGATGAACAATCCCATCTTCTTCTAATTCTCTGATTTGAGTAGTCAGTACTTTATGTGTAATTTTTGGAAGCAACCGTTTAATCTCACTGAACCGCAAAACACCTTCTGTTTCCAGATAGTAAATGATGATTATTTTCCATTTGCCGCTAATAATCGATAAGGTCAGTTCTTTTTCACAATTAAATTCACCACTCTCAATTTCCCTTTTTATGTCTGACCGCAAATCATCCATGAGACTGCCCCTTTCTCCCATATCTTCCTGAAAGTATCCTTTTGGTAACCTTCTCACAAAAAAGTGCGTTCTTCCAATAAAAAGAATTATAATTTAGAATAAACTGAAGATAGAGAATATTTACCATGAAATATTGCAGTTTCGTCCCTTCTCCGACGCTGGCCCTGATTCAAAGAGTAAAGCTCATATGTGAAAAATTGGATAGGAGATGACAGAAATGGCAGGAAACAGAGCGGTCGTATACAGAGGTGCTGGAAGTGTAGCTGTTGAAGATATTAGCTACCCTGAATTGATTATTAGAGACGGCCCCGGGGTAAATCCCTTAAACGTAGGGCGTAAATGTGAACATGGAGTGGTTGTAAAAATCGTTACAACGAATATTTGCGGAAGTGATCAGCACATGGTTCGTGGTCGGACGACTGCTCCTGAAGGGCTTGTCCTTGGCCATGAAATTACAGGAGAAGTCATTGAAGTGGGCCGTGATGTTGAATTCATAAAAAAAGGCGACTTGGTGTCTGTACCATTTAATATTGCTTGCGGCCGCTGCCGCAGCTGCAAAGAGCAAGATACCCATATTTGCGAGAACGTAAATCCGGATCGCCCAGGTTCTGCTTATGGCTATGTCGACATGGGGGGATGGGTCGGTGGCCAATCGGAATATGTTATGGTCCCTTACGCAGATTTCCAGTTGCTGAAGTTTCCGGATAAAGATCAGGCCATGGAAAAAATACTGGATCTAACGATGCTTTCCGATATTTTCCCGACGGGCTATCATGGCGCCGTGAGTGCTGGTGTAAAACCAGGGTCTACTGTTTATGTTGCCGGGGCTGGCCCTGTAGGTTTAGCTGCTGCCCACTCTGCCCAACTGCTGGGTGCATCTGTTGTCATCGTGGGTGATTTGAACAAGGAGCGCCTTGCACAGGCCCATAGTTTCGGCTGTGAAACCGTAAACCTTCGGGAACATTCAGATCTCGGTGAACAAATCGCTCAAATCCTGGGTGTCCCAGAGGTTGATTGCGCCATTGACTGCGTCGGCTTTGAAGCTACTGGACATGGCGAGGGAGCCGGTGAAGCACCAGCTATCGTATTAAATTCCATTATGGAAGTTACTCGTGCAGGTGGACGTCTTGGTATACCTGGACTCTATGTAACCGGTGATCCAGGCGCTTCTGATGAGGATGCAAAAATTGGAACCTTGAAGGTGCGCTTAGGACTTGGTTGGGCAAAAGCACATACTTTTGTAACGGGCCAGACTCCAGTTATGAGATACCATCGTGACTTGATGATGTCGATCTTAAGCGGAAGAGCACAAATTGCCAAAGCGGTAAATGCAACGGTCATTTCTTTAGACCAAGCACCGTCAGCATACGCTGAATTTGACCAAGGAGCTTCCAAAAAGTTTGTCATTGATCCTCATGGAAACCTTAGTAAGTAAGCTATTTTCCCGGATGCTTGTAGAAAAACAAGGAGGTTCTTTCCCATGAACAAAATTACGTTGGAATTGGCTAAGAAAGTGATTGCCGGTGCTGAAGAAGAAGCCACTAAACTCGGCATTGCCATGGTTATTTCTGTCGTGGATGATGGCGGCAACCTAGTCGCCGTTCACCGGATGGATGATGCGTGGTTGGCGAGTATCGACATTGCCCAAAACAAAGCATGGACATCCGTAGCCCTAAAAATGCCGACAGGAAACCTAGCGGATGCGACCGTTCCTGCAGCTGAACTTTATGGATTGAATACAACCAACAACGGACGCCTTGTCGTTTTTGGTGGCGGAATCCCGCTTGTTGTCGATGACAAAGTAGTGGGGGCAATAGGCGTCAGTGGAAGTGCCGTGCCGCATGATGTGCAAGTTGCGGAAGCTGGTGTGAAGGTATTTAATGAGCAGTCAACGTCGTGAAAGTTTCAATATAAAGAAGCGCCAGGAGGATGATCCTGGCGCTTCTTTTATTTTGGTGGGATGGGAAGTAACCGTTAAGCGAACTAAACATGAACGGCTCCACATAATGAAGGGAAAAGTGTGCGTCGAATCCTTCATATAAGACACCACCCATGTCCCATCGGGTGGTGAATACTCAGATTTCCTACGCTGATACGAATGCTATATACTGAATAAACAGACTTTAATATGATGTTTGGAGGGATCTCATGATGTTCGAAAACAAAGTAGTGATTGTGAATGGTGGAACGGATGGAATTGGCAAAGAAGTGGTTCGTTTCTTTTGCAAAGAAGGGGCTGCCGTTCATTTTACTGGAAGAGATCGTACCAAAGGCTCTCAGGTAGAGAGTGAATGCAACGGGAAGGCTCATTTTTACCAAGTCCATAACGAAAATGTGGAAGAAATCGAAAGCTTTTTTAAAGCACTTGAAAATGATGGACATGATGTTGATATTTTATTCAACAATGCCGGTATTCTGTCTATAGGAATGGGGCCATTGTCTCGCTTAAAGCTAGATGACTGGAATCAGTTGATTGCTGTCAATCAAACGGCGATCTTCCTCTACATGAAATATTCTTTACTCGTGATGAGTAAACAAAAAAATGGCTGCATTATTAATAATGCAGCCATCCTTGGAAACGATAAGGTGAATCCTATGCTGCCAGCTTATAGCGGGACAAAAGCAGCAGTTGTCGCGATGACCCAAAGCACGGCACTTCGCTTTGCGAACCAAGGAATCCGAGTAAATTGCATATCCCCTGGCCCTACAGAAACCGACCTGGCCATTAATGCATATGGCGGAATAGAGAATTATGAAAAACAGTCAAAGGGACACCCTAGAGGAAGTTACGGGAAACCAAGTGAGATTGCAGAAGTCGTGCTGTTCCTAGCTTCAGAAAAAGCATCCTATATAAACGGTGCAGAAATAGTTGTAGATGGCGGCTACTCGTTAAAATAAGTGAATTTAGGGGACAGGGACTTTGTCTTAAGACAAAGTCCCTGTCCCCTTGTTTATGCTACTATGATTGATCCAGACTTATGGATAGCGCTCAGACTGCAGCTAAATATTTGATCAATAAGCTCTATTTCACCTAATAAATATAAAAGAAAGCTGCTAGAGTCCCTTAATAGTTTACCTTTATTTATGATAAGGCTCACCGTACTCTGTCTAAATGAGGTTTCTTTTATATTTCTTTACAGTAATCTTCAGCTTCTTCCCACCATATCCAAAGCGATTTCAACCATTTGTGTGAAAGCAGTCTGTCTTTCTTCCTGCGTTGTCTGTTCGTGCGTAATCATATGATCACTCACTGTCAAAATGGTTAAGGCTTTGACCCCTGCACTGGCAGCATTCATGTATAAACTTGTTGTTTCCATTTCTTCCGCTAATATCCCCATATTCGCCCACTTTTCTGTTGCTGTTTCATCAGCATTATAGAAAACATCACTTGATAGGACATTACCGATATGGACTTTATAGTTCTTTTCATCCGCCACCTTTTTAGCCTTCTCCAATAACTCAAAGGAGGCTGTCAGCGGAAATTGGCCCGGAAGATTCCATTGGTGCGCATAATTTGAATTCGTTGCTGCTCCCATAGCAAAGATAAGATCATATAATTTAATATCCTTTTGCATCGCTCCGCACGAACCGATGCGAATTAAATTTTTCACTCCAAAAACATTAATTAATTCCCAGGAATAGATGGCCATGCTTGGCGAACCCATCCCAGTACCCATAACCGAAACTTTCTTTCCTTTATACTCGCCTGTGTATCCGAGCATTCCTCTAACATCATTAAACAGAACAGGGTTTTCTAAAAAGGTCTCCGCAATAAACTTGGCACGATAGGGATCTCCTGGCAAAAGTATCGTTTCTGCTATTTCTACTCCGTTTGGCTTGATGTGCGGTGTTTCTTTTACTTCCTTGCTGTTCATTTGATTGCCTCCTCAATATCTTGAAGTATTCCATACAGTGGTTCAGTGCCTTTAAAAAATTCTATCATTCATTTAATTCTTAATGCGAATCGATCATATTGAAATCCTATGGCAAGAATCTAGATTATCGCTTGAAGCCTGTTCCACTATACTGGTGTATACCAAGTTTGCTCCGTTCCTAATCTAATAATGCACCATCAAACCGGATATTGAAAATACAATGTCCGGCAAGTAAGTAACGTAAGTTTGATCAACGATTAATTTTGCTGAATTTTATATTTGAAAATAAAAATTGAAAGACTAAAAAGGACCGCTGCATAAACTACCACAACATATAAATGGGTAAACATTGCGCTAAAGTCTTCTGCCACAATTGCTCGAACTAACTCAACAGCGTGGACGAATGGCAGGGCATAAGCGACTTTTTCAAAAGCTCCTCCAATTAACGATAAATCGAGCCATGCGCCAGATAAAAATGCTGTTAAGTTCGTTAATAAAGCTCCGCATAAGCCTACTGCTGCCTTTTCATTAAATAAGGAGCCGCATAACAGCCCGATTCCTATGAAAATAGTCGATGTAATGAGTAAGGCAATAAATGCAAATACATGGTTGAAAGATAGCTCTAAACCTAAAAAGTAAGCGGCTATAAAACAAGTAAGGCCTTGAAGCACAGCAAATATCCCTAAAGGAAACGTATATCCAATAATAAAATCACTTGCTTTCATAGGAGTAGTCAGCAATCTTATCAAATAAGAAGTAGAACGGTCTTTTCCTAAGGTTTGTGCTGCAAATAAAGCAATAAAAGAAAGGCTAAATACTGCGATGCCAGGTGTCAATTGTTCAATATTAAAAAGTGCTTCTGGAACATTGCGATTAATCGCAGTTAAAATCATAAGTAAAATGATTGGAAAGACTATACCAAAAAATAATGAAATCGGGTCGCGCACAATTTCTTTCGTACAACGTCCAGCAAATGCGAATGCCCTCATTATAATTCGCCTCCTGTTACGAAATGCACAAAGGCATCCTCAAAGTTTTCTTTACTTGCTGTTGTAAGGAGCTCGTCTACTGTACCCAGGGCCTGTATTTCGCCATCTTTCATAATACAGATGCGATCACACAAGCTTTCTGCTTCTTCTAAATAGTGCGTCGTAAGTACAATTGTCGTCGTCTCTCTCAGTTTACTAATCATTGCCCAGAGCTCACGACGGCTAATGATATCCAACCCTAACGTAGGTTCATCTAAAAATAAAATTTGAGGATCTGCAATGAGAGCCATGGCAATACTTAACTTTCGCTGCCAACCACCGGATAACTTTTTCCCGCGTTGATGTTCGTAAGGCTGTAGTGAAAACTGGCTAATTAAACCCTCCGTTTTTTCAATGGACTCATCCTTCGAAAAGCCGTGAATGCGTGTCATTAATAATAAATTTTCGCGCACAGATAAATTTAGTGCAATCGACGTTTCCTGAGGTGAGACAGCGAGCAATCCCCGAATACTTGGCAACTCTTTACTAAGCGAATGCCCAAGTACAAGCGCATCTCTTGCAGACGGTTTTGCAAGGCCGCTTAGCATATTGATAACTGTCGTTTTACCAGCACCATTTACTCCAAGGAGTCCGAATAGTTCACCTTGGTTAATCGTAAGTGTCATTGGAGAAACGGCAACTTTTTCTTTAAAGCGTTTTGATAAACCTTGAAGTTCAATTGCAGCACTCACTCATTTATTCCTCCTCTTTTTGATGATTTTTCGCCATATTTAAAAACTGTTTAATCATTTTTTCAGGTGCTAACGCCAACCCACGATCCTCATCCCCTATAATAACGATTGAATCACCTGGGTTAATTTTAAAAATTTCACGGGCTTTTTTCGGGATGACAATTTGGCCGCGTTCCCCTACTGTTGCTGTCCCAAAAAAATGCTGGCCTTTCGGTGGAATATCTACACCCGTTTCTTCTGAGTTATGGTTTACTAACGCATCTAAAGTTACGCCGAAGAAATTGGCGATATTCATACTATGATGTAAATCTGGTGTCGATTCGCCTTTTTCCCATTTAGCAATTACTTGACGGGAAACATTTAATTCTTGGGCTAATTGCTCCTGAGTCAGGTTACGACGTTTTCTCAACGAGCACAAATTCATATTAATCATACTTTTCATCCTCTCCTATTTAATTATAAACGCTATTTTAATAGCACTTCTACCAACGGAGCGTAACATGAATGTTATTATTCGTAGCGTAAGGTGAAATGAAAAGCGCTAGCGGCCGTTGCCATCAGTGAATTTGAAAAGGTGGGGCGGTGTGTAGATAGCTTTTTAAATAAACACTTGCTGATCGTGATAAACGCCTGCATAACGATCCTCAACTTCATTTAATCCGTGTCGATGCAAATTTTTTATGTGTCCTTCTGAAAAGGCTCCTCTTTATGCATGACGTCTTCAACATAAGAAATCGCATCCCACTAATGAATGCACTCTAAATGTTCTCGCATCGTTCTACTGCACACAGTGATTCCTACAAGCACAAGCTTTGTTTCGTTAATCATCCATGTATTGCCTTCGAAGTTTCTACTTTGCGAAGGGGGATTTTTCTACTTTTGAGAGGTGGAAATTTTTGAAGAAAAAAGCCACCAAAACATTCATTTTTGAATGCTTTGATGGCTTTCTTATAAACCTGCACTTACTTATAATATGATTCTCCGTAATGAGTATAAGTGCAGTCTTCTCATTAAAAGAAGAATGAACCTTTCTAGTAAACTCTATAAATGAAAAAAAATCTGCCTCAGACTTCTATGTAAGAAGAAAAAGGCAGATGCTTTCTAAAGTCTAATTGTAATACAGGTTCTCAGTTGGATATACCGGGTCATTGGTGATGTCGATTCCAAGCTTCTTAAAGGTTTGTTCGTTTTCTCTATTCAATATGACCGTGGAATGAGCTTGGGTGTCTTTTAAATTTGGCAATTGCTTATAAGCCAGCTCAGAAGTAGGATTGGTGACCGCACTGATTGCCAGTGCAATGAGCACTTCATTGGCGCTTAATGTTGGGACGCGGCTATTCAAGTCATCGGTTTTCAAACGTTGAATCGTCTGCAGAATCATCGGCGACAACAAATCAATTTCATCGGAAATATTGGTCAATTTCTTCAACCCATTCAGAATCGCGGCTGCCGAAGCATCCATCAAAGTGGTCGTTCGACCGGTGATCATCTCGCCATTCGGCAGTTCTAACGCAATTACGGCTTGTAAATTCGTGCTATCCATTTGCGCTTGGATTGCTTTCGCATACTTACGGGCCGGCAATACAGGTGCCCGGTCCTCTTTCTTTAAACCGGTCTCTTCCAGAATCACTTGCATGTGGCGTACACTGTCTTCATTGGCAAGCCCTTTTTTATAGTCGTTCTCTACGATGAAACTGCGCCGAATGATTTCCTGCTTGGCAGCTTCCTGGACAACGCTATCGTCAGTGATGCCCGATTTCAGGCGATTAACCCCCATATCAGTCGGTGAGCTGTAAACAGAGTCTTTGCCGGTAATTCTTTCAATAATCCGTTTGATGACAGGAAACGTCTCAATATCACGATTGTAATTGATCGCTACTTTCCCGTATGCTTCATAGTGATAATTATCAATCATATTTACGTCTTTTAAATCGACGGTAGCCGCTTCATAAGCGATGTTTACCGGGTGCTTTAACGGTAAGTTCCAAACTGGAAAAGTCTCAAACTTGGCATAGCCGACTTCATTTCCCAGTTTGTTCTCATGGTACATTTGGTTAAGGCAGGTAGCTAGCTTTCCGCTGCCCGGGCCAGGGGCCGTTACTACCACGATTGGCTTTGTGGTTTTAATATAAGGATTCGTCGCAAATCCTTCTTCCCCAAGGACCGCGTCCACGTTTGTCGGATAACCTTCGATTTCGCGGTGAATACAGACGCTAATTCCGCTTCTCTCAAGCTTTGCCATAAATACTTTGACTGTTGGTTGCCCTTGATAACGAGTGATCAAGACACTGTTGACAGAAATGCCATATGCCCGGTATTCGTCAATTAAGCGCAAGACATCTTGGTCATAAGTGATGCCATAATCTTCACGGACTTTGTTTCGTTCGATGTCTCCAGCGTACACACAGATAATGATTTCCGCATTTTCTTTCAGTGTATGCAATAGTTTGATTTTGGCATCTTCATCAAATCCAGGCAAGACACGCTTGGCATGTTTGTCGCCTATCAATTTTCCGCCAAATTCCAAGTAAAGTTTATCGTACTGCTCCACCCGTTCTAGGATGTAGGCTGATTGTTCCTGCAAATATTTCTCCGAATCAAATCCAATTTTTTTCATTAATTTCAGTCCCGCCTTCTATGTTTCAAGCTTTCTCTTAATCTACTCAATAAAAACGCTTTAAAAGAAAATCTCAGCTGAATTCATCTTTTATCATCATATAGGTTTTTAAAAAAAGAAAAAGGAAAATCAACCTGGTCGGTTCGATGATTGAGTGATTCTCCTAAGCGCCATGACCTTATCATGAATGTATTCAATTAAAATAACGAAATTTAGACCCGTTTTTAGCGTTTGAATAAAAAACGGATCAGTTAGATATTTGTTTAATAATATAAACCTCATTCACTTATGATACGGTTCACCCTTCATTATCCTAAAAGCCCGATAAATCTGCTCCACCAAAATCAATCTCATTAATTGATGCGGAAAAGTCATCTTCGAAAATGACAATTTTTCATCCGCCCTCTTCAATACTTCATCATGCAGCCCCAAAGATCCGCCGATGACAAAGACGATTTTGCTGCGGCCGTAGGTCATCAGCGATTCGATGTCTTTTGCCAGCTGCTCGGATGTTTTCATTTTACCGTCGATTGCTAATGCAATAACATATGCATCCGGGGAAATTTTCGCCAGAATCCGCTCTGCTTCCTTCTTTTTGACGATTTCCATATCCGCTTCGCTCAGTTGTTCCGGCGCTTTTTCGTCTGCTACCTCGATTTCATTTATCTTTGTATAGCTTCCCAGCCGCTTTGTATACTCTTCAATACCCGACTTCAAGTATTTTTCCTTCAGCTTTCCCACACTTATAATTGAGATATTCACATGTTATCCCCCTTCACAATAAATTTACAAACAAGTTATGCACAAATGTTATACACATATCCACAGGTTTTTCTACATCTTGTGCCCGATCACTCGTTTGCCACAAGATACGTTGCAGCCTCTTCACAGTAGTCGCAGCCTGTGGATAACTTTTCTGTTTCTGATAATTCTGTAAGTATCGGATAGCTTTTCGTCTCTGCTACGAACATGTCCAATGCATGCTCTACATGGGTTTTACAGCATTTTATCTCCATTTTTTACACCTCTTTCGATTTCCGAATATTCCACACAGTTATACACATTTTATCACCTTTTATCCACAACCCATTTTAACAGAAGAAAAGAGCTACGGATAGCGAAGCTTTTCTTCCTCTGTGGATTGTTAATAAAAAATTTACAGTAAAAAAGTTATCCACACGCTCTTTTTCCATTCGCGAACAATACATGCTGTGATTAATCTACCGCATTTGCAATTTCGAATAGTATTACACCAAAGCTTATCAGCAAAACAATAGTTTATATTTTAACTCCCTTTGAAGAAACAACGGAAGGCGCTGCCTTGTCTGCCTGAAGTGATTTCTTAACCACAACAAAAAACCCGCATAGAATCGAAATTCTACACGGGCTCTCTATTTTATAAAGTTGAATTATCAACAAGCTCCAATTCAAACTCCATCAATTCGCCATCGCGGTAAGCACTTACGGTCATCGTATCGCCAATTTCTTTTTCATTGTACAGATGCTGGCGCAATTCGATGATATCCGTTATCGCTACACCATCCATCTCCACAATGACATCATACCGCTCCATACCGGCCTCATCTGCCGCTGATCCATCTACTACTGAATTGACGACAACACCTTTCGTGACGTCTTCAGGCAGGTTTAAAGTGTCCTCGCGATGCATTTGAGGCACTTGAGCAAGATCCATCAATGTAATCCCCATTGCCGGGCGAATCATTTCACCGTTTTCTTCAAGTGAACGGATAACCGGCATAGCGGAATTGATCGGAATCGAAAAGCCGATGCCTTCCACTGCTGAGGTGGCGATCTTCATGGAATTGATGCCGATCAGTTGGCCTGCCAGATTGACTAGCGCACCTCCACTGTTGCCGGGATTGATTGCAGCATCCGTCTGCAGCACTTCTGCCTGCCAGTCCTCTTGTCCATCTCCATCCAAATCCACCGGAACTGCACGATCTGTTCCGGAAACGACGCCTGTTGTCACCGAGCCCGAGAAATCAAGGCCCAGCGGATTGCCGATGGCGATGACGGTCTCTCCTTGTTTTAAGGCATCCGAATCACCGAATTGGGCAACAGCCTGTACATTAGCTCCATCCATCTCCAAAACAGCAAGGTCGGTCCAGATGTCGCTCCCGACCAAAGTCGCTTCCACTTTAGAACCATCTGAAAGCGTCACTTCTATGCCACTGGCACCGTCGATCACATGATGGTTGGTGACGACATAAGCTGTTCCATCTTCATTTTTATAAATGACGCCTGAGCCGGTTCCAACTTCCTGCTCCTGTTGAGGCTGAGGTGATTGGGACCAGAAATCGCCGGCCGCTTGCAGATTTGTAACCCCCACTACAGAATCCGCTGCAATTTCAACCGCCTCTGTCACATCCGTCGTAATTTCAACTGAAACCGACTCGGATTGCCCCTCGGATTCCTGTTGGACGATTTGCGTTTCACTGCCCGTGTCGGGTCTCAGCTCTGGCATCGTATAAAACAATAACCATACCAATAAAGCACCGGCCGCCACTCCCGCCAACCCTGCAGCAAATGCGCCCAAACGGCTTGGCTTCTGCCTGCCATTCGGTGTCTGATTGTAATAGCCCATTGCCTTCATCCTTTCTCTTCTTCTATCTCTTTAACCTTAGTTTAGAAAGTTGAAACAGACAAAGCAAGCTGGAAGAGTCGCAGGCTTTCTTTGAATTCCCTAAATCTCTTAGCGCCGGCGCGTCCGAAGCGTTGGGTAAAAGCTGGTTTCTTTAATTCAACTTATATATTCATCTTTTTAGAAACCACTTCGCCAATTAGTCTATCTCCCTCCAAACAAAAACAGCCGGAAGCTGATCCGCTTCCGGCTGTTGGTTACACAACGATTAATTTAGTTGGGATATTGGCATCCGTGTCGAGAAGGTCGACATACTCGCCAACGATGATGCCTTTTGTCTGCAGGGTCTGTTCGACGCTCATGCGTGCCAGGTCCTTCATGTTATTGTCTTTGCTCAAATGCGACAGGTAAATGCGGGTCGGTTTTTCAGCAAGCACTTCGCTCATGGCGACTGCTGCATCTTCATTGGAGACGTGGCCGACATCGCTGAGGATCCGGCGTTTGACAGACCATGGATAGCGGCCCATCTGGAGCATGCCGACATCATGATTGCTTTCGAACACATAGGAATCGGACGCTTGGATAACGCCTTTCATCCGGTCGCTGACATAGCCGGTATCGGTGATCAGCGACAGTTTCCGGCCATCCGCATGGAAAACATAGAACATCGGGTCTGCTGCGTCATGCGATACGGCAAAGGATTCGATATCCAGCGAACCGAAGGTCTTCACGGTATCCATATCAAAATGGAAGCGCTGATCGATCGGAACCGCTCCGATCAGTCCGTCCATTGCTGTCCAGGTTTTGGCATTGGCATAAATGGGCACTTTGTGTTTGCGCGCGACGATGCCGAGCCCTTTGATGTGATCACTATGTTCATGCGTGACCAGGATTCCATCCAAATCGCTCATTTTCTTGCCGATTGCCGCAAACAGCTCTTCCATCTTGCGGCCGCTGAGTCCTGCATCGACCAGGAAGGAATGTTCCCCGTTTTCTATATAAGTGGCATTGCCGCTTGAGCCGCTGGCTAATACACTGAATTGCATAGCAAAATCTCCTTACTCTACTTCTTCCTCTTGTTGTTTGTTCAACTCGATGACGCCATCTTTTACGGCATTCACGAAAAAGTCCTGACGGCTGCCATCGGAAAGCTCCGCTTGAATATGCCAGGTTGGTACAAACATATGGCGATTTTCCGATACCTGCACATGAACGGAATAGCCCAACTCGGCTTTCGTAATCACCAATTCACGTTCCAGCATATTTTTTTGGTAAAGCGTGTGAATCGCTCTGATGGCGGACACTAATTCTTTCGGTTCTTCGTTTTCAATAATATCCGTGAACATCGTTTGTTCGTAACGGACAATATTCCCTGCATTATCCCAGTAAACGGTCAATTTTCCGTCTTTGCTAAGGTATAGCATATCCCCTTCAAAGCTTTGGAAAAAGACAGCTTTGTTTTGTTCTTCATCGATTTCCCATAATTCGTAGGAAGCACCTTCATGAACATTTTCTTCAACGAACATCGTCAAGGCTTCAGCGCTTTCTTCTCCCCCTGTCAGGGGAACAGGCGCTTCATAGGCAACCTGCAGCTGTTTACCTTCTTGGATATTGACCTGAACATTTTCTTGTGGTGCTTCTTTAGCAGTGAGCAGTTTCGTTTCCCCGCGAATATACGGCATGCTCTCGGTAATTTCCGGCAGGTTCGAATAGGTGATTTCGTCACCTTTCATTTTTTCCTCCACTGAAGATTCCGATAGGACTTCCGTGTTTTTGGATTCTGTATAACGGTCCAAATACAAGGAATACAAAAAGACGTTCAAAATAGAAAAGACAATGATAAAGATCGTCTTGGTTTTATTCCAATCCAAGTTTACGCCCTCCTGTCAATTCGCTCGTCAGTTCGGTCCATACACCATTCACTTCGAAATACCATGCCGGCTCAAAAGTGATTAAACGCTCTTCACTTCTCGTCAACTTATAGGCAGGGGCAATCGCTGTTACATCGGATAAATCCTGATCGTCCATTTCTGTGATGGCTTTTAGAACCGCTTCTCCGGAAGCCAGGATGGCCACTCTTTTCTCAGCTTCAGAATCCAGCTGGTAGGTCGGACGAAGATAGCTGTAAACCTGCTCCTCGCCAGCGTCTATCCCCCATATGATATCCAAGCTGGTTATAGTGCTTGTACTGAAAACCGGTAAATCTTCTACATACAATTGATACTTGATTTGTTGGCTCACCGAATTCATTCCGGCGTAGAAATAATCATCCGTCCAGCCGCCATGTTCATTGATATAACCGAAGGAATCGAATAACAAGTCGGAAGGAATCGCCGGATCGGAAGTTTCAGCTTTCGGCTGAATATAGCTGATGCTTTTGTTGGCCGAATTCTCCCTCATCAGCGCACCGGAATCATCTTTGTATTCCTGTGTCATTAGATCGGCTGACAATGCCAGCCCCGGGCTGTCGAGCAAAGCTTCAGCAAATTTTGCAGTTGGTATTTCTTCCAGTACATAATAGATGCTGGATTTCTCGACTTCATCTTCCTGTACATAAATCGGCAAGGTCCCAATCTTTTCATCAGTAATATAGGGTTCGTAGTCAGCCGTTTCCGGTAAAATTTCAGCTTGGAATTGTCGCAGGTCTTCTGCCGGAACAGCGGCTTTATAAATTCTCCCCGATAGGCTATTGATGAAATACAAAGCCGGGCGATCGTTAGCCGGAGCTTCCCATTCAATTACGATCCGGTCAAATGAAGATTCAGGAATCGCCGTATCGACAATATTGGCGATCGAATCGAATACCGGAAAAGGAACCACACCCGGGTAGTAGATAACTGCACGGTTCGCGCTATGCATATAGGATTCCAGCGTCGCAGGAGTCGCATCTTCCTGTACCACTCTTATATCCTGGATCTCCCATAGCTTTAAAGAGTCGATCAGCAGATTGATATTGCTTTGTTCAGTAGTTCCTCTGACCGTATCCTCAGTATGAAACAGTAATTTTACAGGCCTGACAACTTCCTCTGGATTTTTGGTTTGGGCGATCGGCTCATCCACTGTAGTCGACGGCTCGATGGTTTCGTGTGTAGGAGTGAAAGTCCAGATGGTGAAGGTCAAAGCCAGACTGAGCAGGATCAGCAAAAGTAACGCAAACGATTTAATTTGCTCTACATATTTCAATCCCACTCACTCCCATCGTCCATCTCGAAAGGCAGTGTAAAGAAAATAGTCGTTCCTTTTCCATACTTGCTCTCTGCCCAGATGACGCCTCCATGTGCATTGATCATTTCTTTTGAAATGGCCAACCCTAAGCCAGTACCGCCCATTTCGCGGGATCTTGCGCGATCGACACGGTAAAAACGATCAAAAATACGATCTACATTTTCTTTCGGAATCCCCATTCCTTCATCACTGATTTGGATCAATAAAAATCCTTCTTCCACAGTCATGCCAAAGCGGATTTTTCCGCCTTCCGGGGAATATTTCAACGCATTGGAAATAATATTATCAATTACCTGCGTCAGTTTATCAGGATCGATTTCCACAAAATACTGTTCTTTTGGCAAATGCCGGTCAAAACGTACTTTTTGTGATTTCGACATTTCAAAACGGTCGATGATTCGGTTGAAAAAGACATTGAACTCGACCATTTCCTTGCTCATTTCGGTTTCGCTTGAATCCATTTTGGATAACTTCAGCAAATCATTGACGAGCCGGATCATCCGCTCTGTTTCTGTCTGCGTGACATTCAGGAAGTTCGGAGCCAGATTCGGATCCTGCCACGCGCCGTCAGCCAATGCTTCCAGGTAACTGCGCATAGTGGTCAAAGGCGTCCGCAATTCATGCGATACATTGGCCACGAATTCACGGCGTTCCATATCGATTTTTTCCTGCTCGGTATTGTCATGCAGTACCGCAATCAACCCGTTGACAAAGCCGGTCTCTTTTTGAATGACCGAAAATGTCGTTCGCAATAAGGTACTTTGTTCGTGTGAACCGAAATCAAGCGTTACTGCCTCTTTCATATCGATCAAGTCTTCAAACGTATATTCTTCTTCCAACCCCAATATGCTCGTTACCGGGCGATTAATCACCGTTTCACGTGAAACATTAAGCAATTGGAGCGCAGGGTCATTGATCAGGATGATTCGGCCTCTTCTATCTGTCGACAGCACGCCATCCGTCATATTGGAAAGGACTGACGCCAGTTTGCGGCGTTCACTTTCGGTCGACTGCTGGGATTCCTGCAGCCTGTTCGTCAAATGGTTGAAGGCGCGGGCAAGCTGGCCGATTTCATCATCGCTGTACACCCGTACTTTGCGCGAGAAATTCCCTTTTGCCATAGCCTGTGCCTGCTTGCGCATATCCGCAATCGGCCGTGAAATCGTCTGGGCGACCAGGATTCCTAAAATTGCCGTGATGACCAGGGAAATGGCGGTGCCTCCCGCAAGTATGGAGTTGATATCGTCCATTTGGTCATAGACATTTTCAATTTCCGCTACAACGTATAAGGTACCAAGAACCTCGCCACCTGCCGCAATAATCGGCTGGGTTCGCACCCAAACCCGCTCTTCGCTGTCTGGGTCGACGTAGGTCTGTTCCATTTCGGTTTCTCCGATAATAGTTTGCCGCACCAGGTCGGTTGTCGATCGTTGGCCGACCAGCGACTGGTTTTCGATGTCCGAAGATGCCAAAATGCTGTAGCGCGTATTGACGACGCGGATTTCATTGATATCATCCGATTGGAAACCATATAACACTGTCCGCAGCGTCTGCTCAAGCGTCAAATCTTCCTCTGTACGTTCCTTGATCATTTCTTCCCGCACACTGAATTCGATGATTTCCATCCGGTCTTCAATAGAGCTTTCAAAATTCCCTTTCAGGGTTTCTTCAAGCTGCTGGGCAAAATAAAGTCCGATGATCTGCATGGCTAAAAGAATCAGCAGAATATAGATCAAAACAAATTTTACATGTATCGATTTTAAAAAGTTTACTTTTGACATTCAGTTACTCCTGTTCAGGATTTCGCAAATAATACCCGACACCGCGGCGTGTTACGATCCATGCTGGATGGCTCGGGTTGTCTTCGATTTTTTCACGCAATCGGCGAATCGTGACATCCACTGTCCGAACATCGCCGAAATAATCATATCCCCATACCGTCTGCAGCAAATGCTCGCGCGTCATCACCTGGCCGATATGCTTGCCGAGGTAATGCAGCAATTCGAATTCACGGTGCGTCAATTCAATGGTTTCTTCACGCTTCAAGACAAGATAGGCATCGGGCTGAATCGTTAGTGAGCCGACTTGGATATCGTTTGAGTTTTGGCCTTCTTCTTCAGCCGGCGCAATATTTTGGCGGCGCAAATTCGCTTTCACGCGTGCAATCAATTCACGGGTCGAGAAAGGTTTGGTGACATAATCATCCGCACCCAATTCCAAGCCGAGAACTTTATCGATCTCCGAGTCTTTTGCCGTCAGCATAATGATTGGAAAGTCGAATTTTTTCCGGATTTCACGGCATACTTCCATGCCATCACGATTCGGCAGCATAATATCCAACAACATCAAGTCCGGTTGGATTTCTCCCGCTATCTTGATCGCTTCATCTCCGTCATAAGCACACACTACATTAAAGCCTTCTTTTTTTAAGTTGAACTGCAGAATGTCTGCAATCGGTTTCTCATCGTCTACAACCAGAATGGTTTTGCTCATCATTAATTCTCCCCTTTTTCTTCCCGCTTACACCCTTTTTTCTTTTCGTTGCACATTCTTTACTACCCTATACTTTATCATTGTTTAGGCCATTTCGCACCTATCAGCGGCTAAGCCCCTGTCCAGCCCCATTAGACACAAAGAAAAACCGCCCATTGCCATGGCGCGGTTCTGAACATCAAGATGAGATATAATTTAGTGGATTTTGGGTAACACCATTCAATGAGATTTCCAAATGCAGGTGGAGACCTGTCGAGCGTCCCGTATTCCCCATTTCCCCTAGCTTGGTGCCTTTTGGAACTGTATCCCCTACCTTTACATCAATCGCTGACAGATGAGCATAGATCGTCTCGTAGCCATTTTGATGATCGACCACTACACGATTGCCGAATGTCCCTGCAGCTCCTGCAGCCTTCACAACTCCATGGTCTGCAGATTTGATGGCAAGGCCATCCGGCTGGGCAATATCGATGCCGTTATGCATCCTGCCCCAGCGCTGCCCGCGCTCACTCGAGATATAGCCGCCTTCAGCCGGCCATGCAAATCTTCCTGTTCCTACTGCAGGAAGTTCTTTAATGCCGTTCAACTTAATTTCTTCTACAGGCTTTTTGGTTATTACTTCCTCATCTTCAACGCGCTCCAGCTGCTTGCCGTTTTCTTCAGTGATTATATAGCTCACGGTCTTCTCGCCTTTTTTCCCTTTTTGATCCACTTTTGTTTTTCCGATAAACAGGTTCTTGTTATCTTTTTCAACGACTTTGTAATCGATCGCTTCTTTTTCTTTTTGTTCTTTCTTCACAGTGACCTTCACTTTGGCTTCATCCAATAGAAAAGCCGCTGCCTGTTCCGGGGTCTTGACGCTTTCCGGATCGACTTGCTTGGTCACACCCCATATTTTTTGATCGATGGCCACATCCGTGATTCGTGTTTCTCCAGCTTTCAATTCAGGCAGGCTTTCTTCAGATGCCTGTTGATCCTCCCAAGCTTTTAATTCCGGTTCAGGCACAGCCGCAAGCTTTAAGCGCCGTAAGGTTTCTTCATACGCTGTCCGGTCCTTTAAATAAACCGTCAATTCATCGTCGACTGCGAGGGCAAAGGCAGATGCCTGGATCGCCAATTGATCATCCAGCCGCTCCAATGCCTCTTCCTCATCAGCCGCATTCGGTGAAAAGCTATGCTCCGTCACCACATTGAACTCTTCGCTTGGTTCCAGCTTCAACTCTTTGAATTTTTGGTCCGCTGCCGCCAGCTTGCCATCAACCAGCTCTTCAATCGACTCCTCCTGTGAAACCGCGCCAAGGTACTCACCCTCGCTGTACAAATGATGAATCGTTTCAAATTCTTCTTTTGGATTTTCCGCAAATATTGTATTTGCTCCAATTACTGACAGCAACAGCGCCGCTGCAGCCCCCAGTTTCAATTGAAGCCCTTTATTTTCTTTTAACGTGAATTTCATTTTTTGCTTAACTCCTTCATTACGATTGCTCGCCTTTTCTGCAGCGATTCTGCAGATACCGGTTTTTTTCCTTCCCAACTTTATCATAATCAAACAGGAGAACAGCAAAATATTAGCCTATGTCACGTAAATGTATCATTCAATCCACTTATAGTTATTAATTGGATTTATTTTGCTTTATATCAAATCAACTGAGAAAAATTCCATGGAAATCGAGCCTAAAACCTCACTCTTTCTGTCTTTACCGCTCCATCATCTGTCATATTTGTCACAGCACCTTCCACCTCCACTTTTTCACATGTGACGAAACTGGGAAAAAGACAAAAAAACGACAAAAAGCAGCCGCCCAAAGGCGACTGCTTCCTGAATTTTTCATGGATTCTTAGTTTAAATTATCTCCAAACACTCGTAACGATATTCGTCTGGTTGCGGTCAGGACCGACAGAGAAAATCGAAATCTGAACGCCTGTCAATTGAGCAATACGCTCCAAGTAATGGCGCGCGTTCGCAGGAAGTTCATCCAGTGATTTGCAGTTGGTTACATCTTCCGGCCAGCCTGGCAGCTCTTCATAGACTGGTTCGCATTCAGCAAGCATACGCAGGTTCGCTGGGTATTCCGTGATCAATTCTCCCTGGTAGCGGTAAGCTGTACAAATCTTCACCGTATCAAGGCCTGCCAATACGTCGATCGAGTTGACCGTCAAATCCGTCAACCCACTGACGCGTCTTGCATGGCGTACAACAACGCTGTCGAACCAGCCGATGCGGCGCGGACGTCCAGTGGTTGTTCCGTATTCTTTGCCGACTTCGCGGATCTGTTGGCCCACTTCATCGAATAATTCAGTCGGGAACGGTCCGTCGCCGACACGTGAAGTATAGGCTTTGCAGACACCGATGACGTGCTGAATCGTTGTCGGGCCAACACCTGCACCGATTGTCACGCCGCCCGCTACCGGGTTGGAAGATGTGACGAACGGGTAAGTCCCTTGGTCGATATCGAGCATAACGCCTTGAGCGCCTTCAAACAATACGCGGCGGCCTGCATCAATGGCATCGTTCAATACTTTTGATGTGTCCGTTACGTATTTAGCGATTTCCTGGCCGTATGCATAATACTCTTCCATGATTTCTTCTACAGTGAATCCTTCTGTTTCATAGAACTTTTCGAACAGACGGTTTTTCTCTTTTAAGTTCATGCGCAGTTTTTCCTCGAACACAACATGGTCCAACAAATCCGCCATGCGAATTCCGACACGTGCTGCTTTGTCCATATAAGCAGGTCCGATGCCTTTGCCCGTTGTTCCGATCTTATTTGCTCCGCGGCGCGCTTCTTCCACTTCGTCCTGCTTGATGTGGTATGGCAATAAGACGTGTGCGCGGTTGGAAATGCGCAGGTTCTCGGTTGTCACTCCACGGTCATGAAGACCTTTCAATTCTTTTACAAGCGCTTTCGGATCTACGACCATGCCGTTTCCGATTACGGATGTTTTATCCTTATAGAAAATCCCTGAAGGAATCAAATGCAATTTGTACGTTTCTCCACCAAAAATAATGGTATGTCCAGCGTTGTTCCCGCCTTGGTAACGTGCAATCACTTCTGCATGTTCAGATAGAAAATCTGTGATCTTTCCTTTTCCTTCGTCTCCCCATTGCGTTCCTACTACTACGACTGATGTCATCGTCCGCACCTCCGTTAGGCATATGCCCTGTCTCAAACAGTGTTAATTGTACCAATGAAAGACGGTATCGTCAATATGAAATAGAAGAAAACACGAACATATAAATGTGTTACCACATTTAATGTTCGTGTTTAAAAGTTTCCGCCGGATTCATGCTGACTCCAGTCGATGGTGACGAATTTATTGTATTCCTTCACAAAAGCCAGTTTCACCGTACCGGTCGGGCCGTTACGCTGTTTGGCGATAATGATTTCAATCATGTTCTGGTCTTCGGTTTCCTTGTCGTAATAATCTTCCCGGTACAGGAAAGATACGATATCGGCATCCTGCTCAATACTTCCGGATTCACGTAAATCGGACATCATCGGCCGCTTGTCCTGCCGCTGCTCCACTCCACGGGATAACTGCGACAAAGCGATGACCGGGACTTCCAGTTCACGCGCCAGGCCTTTCAGGGAACGGGAAATATCCGATACTTCCTGTTGACGGTTTTCACCGGATTTACCGGGTCCCTGAATTAGCTGAAGATAATCGATCATGATCATGCCAAGGCCATATTCCTGTTTCAGGCGGCGGCATTTCGCGCGGATATCATTGACCCGAATCCCCGGTGTATCATCGATGAAAATTCCGGCATTCGACAAGCTGCCCATCGCCATCGTCAGTTTTCGCCAATCCTCATTTTGAAGTGCTCCTGTCCGCAGCACCTGTGCATCGATATTGCCTTCCGCACAAAGCATACGCATGACCAGCTGTTCAGCGCCCATCTCCAGACTGAAGATGGCGACGTTCTCGTCTGTTTTCGTCGCGACATTCTGCGCGACATTCAGAGCGAATGCCGTCTTACCGACAGAAGGCCGTGCAGCTACGATGATCAGGTCGTTCCGCTGAAACCCTGCAGTTATCTTATCCAAGTCCTGAAAGCCCGTAGGAATGCCTGTAACGTCCCCTTTGCGTGTATGCAAAAGTTCGATATTGTCATAGGTCTTGACCAGCACATCTTTAATGTGCGTAAAGTCACCGGCCTTTTTTCGGCTCGACACTTCCATCATTTTCTTTTCCGCTTCGGAAAGCAGCGCTTCCACTTCATCTTCGCGTGTAAAACCATCTTCTACAATCGTTGTCGCTACCCGAATGAGGCGGCGCAGCAGCGCCTTCTCTTCGACGATGTGAGCGTAATGCGCAACGTTTGCGGCCGTAGGGACAGCGTTGGCGATTTCCGTTAAATATGATAAGCCGCCAACGTCCTCCAGCTCTTTTTTGACAGAAAGCTCTTCTGTCACGGTCACCACATCAATCGCTTTTCCCTGATCCGATAAATTCAGCATGGTCTGGAAAATCTTCTGATGGGCAATCCGGTAAAAATCTTCCGCCATCACAATTTCAGCAACCGTGATGAGGGATGGTGGTTCTAAAAAGATGGCGCCAATGACCGATTGCTCGGCTTCATGGTTATGCGGGGGGACGCGATCGATCGTTTCGTTCATCGGTCTCCCACCTTACGCTTCTTCAGTAACATGAACTCGAAGCGTAGCGGTCACATCATGATGCAGCTTTACAGGAATATTGGTGTAGCCAAGCGCACGGATCGCGTCATCCAAATCCATTTTACGCTTGTCCAATTTGATGCCATGTTTTTTCTCAAGTGCTGTCGCCACTTGTTTAGTGGTGATCGATCCGAAAAGGCGGCCGCCTTCTCCGGATTTAGCCGTCAATTCAATTGTCAGGCTTTCCAGCTTTTCTTTCAGCTGTTCAGCTTCCTGGCGCTCCTGATCGGCTTCTTTCTGTTCTTTTTTCTTTTGGCCATCCAATTTGCTGATGGTCGCCTGATTCGCTTCAATCGCCAAATTGTTTTTCAGCAGGAAGTTATGCGCGTAGCCATCTGCCACATTTTTAATTTCACCTTTTTTGCCTTTGCCCTTTACGTCTTTCAAAAATATCACTTTCATTCGTTTGCTCCTCCTTCATCGTCTTCCAAAATTACCGCTTTTAATTGATTTACCGCTTCTTCTATTGTTGTATTCGGCATCTGGGTGGCTGCGTTGGTCAAATGGCCGCCGCCGCCGAGATTTTCCATGATGATTTGGACATTTACTTCGCCAAGCGACCGGGCACTGATGCCGATGCCGCCTTCTGGGCGCTCCGCAACTACGAAGGACGCGTTGACGTCTTTCATGGTTAGCAGGATATCTGCTGTCTGTGCGATCAATACCGGACTGTAGACGCGGTCATGCTCGCCTTTTGCGATGGCGATGCCTTGCCCGACAAATTCCACTGTCTGAACGATTTTCGCGCGTTCAATATAAGTTTCCAGATCTTCTTTCAAGATGCGCTGAACGAGCACGGTATCGGCTCCATTCGAACGCAGATAGGAGGCTGCCTCAAACGTACGGGCTCCTGTCCGTAAGGTAAAGCTCTTCGTATCGACAATGATTCCAGCCAGCATAGCAGTCGCTTCCAGCATGGACAGTTTTTCATGTTTCGGCTGATATTCGATCAATTCGGTCACCAACTCGGCTGTTGACGAAGCATAAGGCTCCATATAGACCAGCATCGTATTGGTGATGAATTCCTCGCCTCTCCGGTGGTGGTCGATCAAAACGACCCGTTCCATCCGCTGCAGTACACGTTCATCGATGACCATCGATGGCTTGTGCGTATCCACAACGACGAGCAGGGAATGCTCGGTCATATCCGCCAGCGCTTCTTCAGGCGTGATGAACTGCTCAAACAGCTCGGGCTCGCCTTCAATCGCTTCCATCAGCCTCATGACACTGCGGTCATATTCATCAAAATCAATGATGATCTTGCCTTTGACTTTGTTCATGGCGGCCATTTTGGCGACACCGACTGCGGCGCCGATCGAATCCATATCAGGCATTTTATGGCCCATGATAAACACTTGGTCACTTTCCTGGATCAGGTCACGCAGGGCGTGTGAAATAACCCGGGCCCTGACCCGTGTCCGTTTTTCAACCGGATTGGTCTTGCCACCATAGAACTTCACTTTTCCACTCGGATGTTTGATTGCAACCTGGTCTCCACCACGGCCGAGCACCAGATCCAGTCCGGATTGCGCCAGGCTGCCAAGCTCGACAAGCGATGCAGAACCGGCACCCACCCCGATACTCAAGGTCAATGCCAGATTATCTTTGGCGGTGACTTCGCGGATATCATCCAGGATGGCGAATTTCGATAGTTCCAACTCTTTTAAAATCGACTCGTTGAAGACAGCCATAAAGCGGTCAGATGAAATACGCTTCACAAAGATCCCGTGGTCTGCCCCCCATTGGTTGATGAGTGAAGTGACCAGACTGTTCAGGTTACTGCGTGTCTGATCATCCATCCCCTGCGCCAACTCATCGTAATTATCGATGAACAGAATACCGATAACGGAACGATCCGCATAATAAAGCGTCTCGATTTCCACTTGTTCGGTAATATCAAAAAGATAGAACAGGCGGTCATCCGCTTTATAATACACGCGGTATTTCCGCTCACCCAATGTGATCGTCAGCTCTCTCGCTTCTTCGGACTTCACCAACGTATGGAAGTCATCCGACAATGTATAAAGCGACTCGCCGATCAGCGTGTCGTACTCGAGCGTCGAAGTCATGTAGGGATTTGCCCATTCAATTTCGTATTTTTCATTGACCAGTAAAATTCCAATCGGCATTTCGAGCAGTGCTTCTTCTCCGACCTTCTTCATACGGTAAGATAATGTTTCAATATGTTTTTCAGTAGCTTCATAGACTCTTTTTTCCGTCACCCATGCCGCTGTAAAAGCAAGCACAAACAGCAGTGTAAAGATTCCAGCTGCCCATTCCGACCAAAACGAAATCAGAATCGCCGCGGCCATACCAAGAGAAAGCAGCGCTATAAGCGGATATCGAAGTTTTCTTTTTCTAAAAAAAGCCGACATTATTCTTCAGCTCCTTATTTTCCTTTAAACTCGTGTGCCCGCTTGACCCAACCCCGGATATCAAATCCAAGGTCTACGATTCCGACAATACTCGTAAATGATTGCAATGGCAATGCTAAGATAGTCACCAGCACTGTCACCCATTTCGGCCAGCCTTCCTGGTGGATGTAGAAATGATAAAAAGAAACACCTTGCAGGAACAGCAAGAATTGAAGCAACACGGTTGCATTAATGAAGATCATGTATGCCATCGTTCCGGGTTCAAACTCCGATAACAACGAGACAAGCAACACGATTAAATAATACCATAAAACGGATTTCGGCAATTTCATGTTCCGGAAAGGCGGAAACTTAGGCGCCGCAATTCCGAGACGCTTCAGAATCGGCAACAGGATCAATAATAGCATCCAGACCGACATGAACACACCCAGTACCAATAACACAGGCAACATCGTTTCAAACGAAAACTGCAACTGCGCAACAAGTTCATTGTATTCTTCGAGGGAGGTTTCAGAAGCCCCGAAACGCTCCATCAACGAACCTGTCTGTTCATAGGATTCATCGAACAAAACAGTGAATTCTTCCAGTACATTGATGCCGAACAGCACAATGGAAGCCACGTATTGGACCATTAAGGATATCAGCAGAACAATGCTGGCACTCATGAACATGAATAATTTGCTCTTCTTATAATAAATCGAGATGCCGATTGCCAATCCCAGCGGTACATGGATCAACGCCAGCGGCACTGACAAAAGGCCACCGATGATAAACGACAACACCAGACAGACCGATGCAAAAAGCGCAGAGGCTTTCCATGGATATTTTGCACTGTACCAGGCGACCGGCAATGCCAAAATTAACGTACTTACTATACTTAAAACAGGAACGTATACCGAGATTGCCAGCAGTACTGTGAAAACCGCCGCCATCATTGCCCCATTTGTAAGTTGTCGCGTTTGTTGATTTTGCATATGACTGTTTTTCCCCTTCTTTCGGGCAGATTTCATCCTTGTAATTGTACCATGATTCAAGAACCTGAACAAAAGGAGCGATGTCCATTCCATGGATTCGTAAACAGGCTGAAACAGGAGACGACATTATAAGCCCCTCCCTTAAGATGCGTTGAACTAAATGCGTTTGCCCTTGGCATTTCGAAATTCCTCTCCACGTAAAAACATCGTTCAAATTACTTCGGCCAATGCCCTGTCCGCCCGAGCGGCTTCTTCCCCCCTGACCTCACTGTTCTTATTTCAACGCAAAAAAAAAGACCGGTTTCCCGGTCTTTTTGAAATCATCGTCCAGACTCCAGCACCCGGGCTTGCCGGGCGCTTTCGCTTTCCTTTAATTATCTTTCTTCCGCAACAAACGGTAGAAGTGCCATGATACGTGAGCGTTTGATAGCGATTGTCAACTTACGTTGCCATTTAGCGCTAGTGCCTGTAACACGACGTGGCAAGATTTTTCCTCTTTCAGAAATGAATTTCTTCAAAAGGTCAGTATCTTTATAGTCAATGTGCGTGATGTTGTTGGAAGTGAAGTAACAAACCTTTTTCCGTTTTTTTCCTCCGCGACGTGGTGCCATATCGAATTACCTCCTTTACTTAATAGTTGTTCGCCAGGTTCAGTCCATTTTAGAACGGTAAATCGTCATCCGATACTTCGATCGGACCGCTGCCGCTTGAGAATGGATCTTCATCTACACGAGTATGGTTTTGCTGACTTGGACTCGGTGATTGGTTCTGTTGATAGGAAGGCTGCTGTCCTTGCGAACGGTCCGTATTGGCGCTTTTCGGTTCAAGGAATTGAACACTGTCCGCCACTACTTCTGTCGTATAAACGCGTTTCCCGTCTTGTCCCTCGTAGCTACCAGTTTGGATGCGGCCTTCGACGCCAGCCAAGCTTCCTTTTTTCAGGAAATTCGCTGTGTTTTCAGCCTGTTTGCGCCAAACGGTACAATTAATGAAATCAGTTTCGCGTTCACCTTGAGCGTTCGAGAATGTCCGGTTTACAGCAAGTGTAAAACGAGCAACTGCGGCGCCGCTTGGTGTGTAGCGAAGATCTGGATCTTTTGTCAGTCTTCCGACTAAAACAACTCGGTTAATCATCAGAATTCAACCTCCTTCAAGTCAAAAAAATTTTAGTGCCAGTATCCTGTTTACGCGTCTTTGCGTACAGCGATATGACGAATAATGTCTTCGTTAATGTTCGCAAGACGTGTGTATTCGTTGATAGCTTCAGAACCAGCGTTTACTTTTACGATCTGGTAGAAACCTTCACGCAAATCGTTGATTTCATAAGCTAAACGACGTTTACCCCACTCTTTCGACTCGATGATTTCAGCTCCGTTAGAAGTAAGGATGTCGTTAAAACGCTCAACTAGAGCTTTTTTCGCTTCCTCTTCAATTGCAGGCTGAATGATATACATTAATTCATATTCTCTCATCGTGTTGTCACCTCCTCATGGACTTGGGCCCTGCTGTATCCAGCGGGCAAGGAGCAAGCAATTCATAAATATTACTCACATCACAGTATTGTATCATAATTCCGATAGGTTCACAAGCATGATTTTACATTTAAAATACTCTATACTTTTCACCATAGATTCCAAAGGATGTGAAGCGATGACACCCAGCCATATCATAGACTTGCAGATGGATGAACTAGCTCCTAAAGCGCTTTGGTTCAATGTTATTTTACTGCTAGCCTTCGCTGCGGCCTATCATATTTTCAATGAACCTTTATCATTCGGTTTTTCTTTAACTGGCATTTTATTCTTTGGGGTCGGCTATGTTGTATTGATTGTCGTGCATGAACTCTTTCACTTGGTCGGGTTTGTGCTGTTTGGAAAAGTCCCTGTTTCTTCATTGAATTATGGCATCAACTTAAAAATGGGAATTGCCTATGCCACTACCCGCAGGCCTGTTCAAAACCACGCGATGCGCAAAGTATTATTGCTGCCTTTTTGGACGACCGCCTTCATACCTACCGTTCTCGGATTTTGGATTGATAGCCAGGTGCTGGTTCTGTTGGGAGCGATGCTGACAGCTGGCGCTTTCGGCGACTTTATCATGTACTGGGAATTGCGCAAAGAAAAAAGCGCGGCCTGGATCATTGATGATCCTTCACTGCCGCGCCTGCATGTTTATGATGATTACCCTGAAACAGAAAACGCCGACTACTAGCGGCGTTTTTTTCTATACTTTAGAATGGGTAATATCCCATTTCCCTGTTTCAATCCGTTCTTTCAACAGCTTTTCACTTTTTGCGATGTATACGATTGTTTCCATGGAGTTGTTTCCCGCTTCCACTTCAACCGTCACCTTGTCGTACATATCGGTCTCCGGATTTCCCGAATAATCTTCTAAGAAATCCAAAGCAGGCCACAACACATCAGGGATTTCGTAAACTTCCCCTTCAATCTGTCCGCCGTCCGACAAAACCATCGCCGGATAACCCATCCCGGTATCATACAATATTCCTTTAGCTGTCGCCTGTTCTTCCACCAATTCCGCTTCTTCCAAATAACAATGATACTTCCCGCCCTGTTTCAGCGTTCCGTATGCAAATAACAACATTTCCTATTCCTCCATGCAAAAACCGGATGCGGCAAGGCACCCGGTTGTTTTTTAGTTTTGTGGTACTGAAAATCCGAACTTTTGGCGCGGCTGGAAAACGCCGCTGCGCCAGACCGTCTTACTCCTGTCGGAGCATAACGGTCGTTTCCGCTTTTAGTTTTATCCAGCTGCAACGACCTGCTCCTCGGGTCGTAAGCCACTCTGGCTGTGCGGCAAAAACACGCCGCTTCGCCAGACCGTCTTACGCCTGTCGGAGCATAACGGTCGTTTCCGCTTTTAGCTTTATCCAGCTGCGGCGCCTAGTCCCTCGAGTCGCTTCGACCCTGCCTGCAATGGCAAAGTACGCCATTACCTGCAGGGTCTCCAGCGCTTGTCGGTACTGGACAGGCGCCTCCGCTTTTAGACGTTAAATCTAAACAGCATTACGTCGCCGTCTTTGACGATGTATTCTTTACCTTCTTGACGCACTTTCCCTGCTTCTTTTGCTGCTGCCATTGAACCCATTTCAACCAGGTCCTCATAGGCCACAGTTTCGGCACGGATAAATCCGCGTTCGAAGTCAGAGTGGATGACGCCGGCACATTGTGGTGCTTTCATGCCTTTTTTAAATGTCCATGCACGAACTTCCTGAACGCCTGCTGTAAAGTAAGTGGCTAATCCAAGCAAGCTGTAAGAAGCTTTAACCAATTGATCCAATCCAGACTCTTTGATGCCCAGCTCTTCAAGAAACATTTCTTTTTCTTCGTCTTCCAGTTCAGCCATTTCTTCTTCGATCTTCGCACAGATTACGATTACGTCTGCATTATCTTTCGCAGCGAAATCACGGACTTGTTGAACGTATTCATTGTCATCTGCATCTGCAATTTCATCTTCTGAAACGTTTGCCACGTACAGCATCGGTTTGATCGTCAATAAGTTCAAACCTTTAGCAATGCGCAGTTCATCTTCTGTGAATTCAATTGAACGCGCCAATTGGCCGTTTTCAAAGGCTTCACGCAATTTCATCAGAACTGGTTCTTCGGCAACAGCCTCTTTGTCTTTTTGTTTCACTAACTTCGCTGCGCGTGCAATGCGTTTTTCGATGCTTTCCATATCCGCCAATATCAATTCCAGGTTAATGACTTCAATATCAGAGATCGGATCTACTTTTCCCGTAACATGCGTGATGTTATCGTCGGCAAAACAACGGACAACTTGGCAAATCGCATCAACTTCACGGATATGGGACAGGAATTTGTTCCCTAGTCCTTCGCCTTTGCTGGCACCTTCGACAATTCCCGCAATATCGGTGAATTCAAAAGCCGTCGGTACGGTTTTTTTCGGATCCACCAATTCCGTCAATTTATCAAGACGCTCATCTGGAACTTCGACAATTCCAACGTTTGGATCTATTGTACAGAACGGATAGTTTGCCGCTTCGGCACCCGCTTTTGTTATTGCATTAAATAATGTGGATTTCCCCACGTTTGGTAATCCTACAATCCCTGCAGTTAATGCCATAGGATGCACAACCTTTCCTCTATATAAAACGAATTATTTTTTACACAACCATTCCATTATAGGAATGAAAACCCGAATTGTCCATTTTTCATTCCGCTTCGGCTTTAACTAAAACTTTTTTCATCTTCTTATTGAATTCCATACGCGGCAGCATCACGCTGTGCTGGCAACCCTCACATTTAATCCGGACGTCAGCCCCCATACGAATAATCTTCCAGGCATTGGCTCCACACGGATGGCCTTTTTTCATCTCAACTATATCGTTCAGTCCAAACTCCTTCATTTCCATGAGTCGGCCTCCTTCTATCCATTAAGTTTTCGTACTTTTGGCTGGTGCAGCTTCTTCAGGATTCCGCTGCATCATAACCATCCGCGGATACGGGATTTCGACGCCGCGTTGATCCAGGAAGTCCTTCAGATCGCGGCGCATTCCTCTAGCCACAGCAAAGTGCTGCATCGGCAAGGTTTCTGCTGTAATTCGCATGACGATTTCAGTCGTTGTCAGGTTTTGTACCCCCAGCAATTCTGCAGGTTTGATGATTTGTTCGTATCGATCCTGCAAGGTGTCCAGAAATTCCATAATCAAGCTTTCCACACGCGTGATGTCCGATTCATAGGAAATATTGACATCGACCACCGCAATAGAATTGTGAATCGAGAAGTTTACAACGTCCGTGATCGTGCCATTCGGAAAGATAAACAATTCGCCCGTCCAAGCCTTCACTTTTGTCGTCCGTAATCCGATCTCTTCCACGGTCCCTTCGGCGACACCGACGCGTACATAGTCCCCCACCGAAAATTGGTCTTCAAAAATAATGAAAAATCCGGTGATTACATCGCGCACCAGGTTCTGTGCACCGAAACCAACGGCCAAGCCCAGCACCCCGGCGCCGGCGATCAAACCGGTAATATCGATGGTAAACGTCGACAGGATAGAAACTGCCGCTATGAAATAAACAACATACGCTACTACATTGGACAATAACTTTGATAAGGTTTGCTGTCTCCGTTCGTTATAAAGGAGCGGACCTTTGATGCGTACGGAAAAAGTTTTCCGTATCAAAACACGCAAGACTTTCACTAGGACCACCGCGGCTATGGTAATCAAGACGACTTTCAAAAAGATGATGATCAGGTCCATCCACATTGCCTCATCCGAGAGTACGCCCATAATTCGTTGTGTCATTTTTTCAATGTTCACTCTTTCACCTTCCCTGCACTTACATCAAATTAAATTTATAGATAATCGTAACCACTATTCCAACAACCAATATTCCCGGCAATAGATTTGCGACTCTGATTTTCGTCACGCCCATCATATTCAATCCAATGGCAACAATCATGACTCCGCCAGTTGCGCTCATTTCCATAATGAACATATCCAGTGCCGCATCTGGAATCACCAAACTGATTTGAGTTGCAAACAAGGCAATCAATCCTTGGTATACAAATACAGGAATTGCCGATAGCAAAACACCGATGCCAAGCGTGGAAGCCAATACAATAGAGGTGAATCCATCAATGATCCCTTTGGAAATCAGGACACCATGCTCATTGCTCAGTCCACTTTCCATCGCACCAATGATTCCCATCGCACCAATGACAAATATTAAAGTGGCTGTTACAAACCCTTGGGCAAGGCTGCCTTTACTTTCTTTCGCTCCCAACATACGTTCAATGGAGTGGCCAACTCCATTCAGTTTGCCTTCTAGATCCATCCATTCTCCAATGACTGTTCCCAGCACTAAACTGATGATGACAATTACGAAGTTCTGGCTTTCAAATCCCATCTGCAAACCAAGCACAACCACCGCCAGGCCAATCACATACATGACGGTCTCCTTCATTTTTTCAGGAATATTGCGGAGAGCTCTTCCAAGAATGGTTCCCACTACAATCAAAATAGCATTTATCAATGTCCCTAAGAGAACCATTGCATTTCTCCTCTCTCACATTGCACTTCGTTTACGGAAAATCCCTCTTCTCCCTCTTTTGAAGGAGAGTTCAACGTTTTCTTCGAGCGCTTTTTATATCCTTTGGCATTTCACTTCTCAAAAACAGAACCTATTTCCCTTTTCCGGGAAATAGGCACTCGTCAGCTTAGCAACTCTAAAATCCGTTCCAAATCGTCTTCTGAGAAAAACTCGATTTCTATCTTCCCTTTGTTCTTGTTTTTCTTGATTTGAACTTTCGTGCCAAAACGATCTCGAAGTTCCGATTGTTTTTCTTCTATAAAAAGATCTTTCTTTTTCTCGATTGTTTCACGTGGAACATCTTCATTTAAACGCTGCACCAAATTCTCCAGCTGGCGAACATTCAAATTTTCTTTAACTACTTTTTCTGCTGTTTCAGGAATAAGTTTTTTGCTTCTTAAGCCTAATAGCGTCCGCCCATGCCCCATAGACAACTGTTTATCGGAAATGAGTGTGCGCACATTTTCAGGCAAAGCCAACAAACGTACATGGTTGGCGATATGAGGCCGGCTTTTCCCTAAACGGAAAGCAAGTTGCTCTTGCGTCAAATTCAGGGCTTCCATTAGTTTCTGGTAAGCTTCCGCTTCTTCAATCGGGGTTAAATCTTCCCGTTGAAGGTTTTCTAATATAGCAAGTTCCATCATCTGTTGGTCTGTCAGTTCTTTAATGATGGCCGGAACTTCTTTTAATTTAATCAATTTTGCAGCACGGAAACGGCGTTCGCCAACGACCAGTTCATATTTTTCGCCTTTTTTCCTTACAACAATCGGTTGTAAAATCCCGTGTTCTTTAATGGATTCCGCCAATTCTTCTAAAGCTGCCTGGTCGAAAATTTTACGCGGCTGGTATGGGTTTGCTCCAATTTTGCCGACGCTTATCTGGTTTACTTTATCCGCTTCGTTGATTGTTTCGCCCGGAAACAGCGCGTTAATGCCTTTTCCCAATCCTTTAGCCATTATGAATCACTTCCTTCGCCAATTCTAAATACACTTCTGCGCCTCTGGATTTTGGATCATAGATGATAATTGGCTCTCCATGGCTTGGTGCTTCGCTCAATCTCACATTTCTTGGAATGATTGTTTTATAGACTTTGTCCTGGAAGTACTTTTTCACTTCTTCAATAACTTGAATCCCCAAATTAGTCCGGGCATCCAGCATGGTCAACAACACACCATCAATCATTAAATCATGATTTAAATGCTTTTGCACTAAGCGAATAGTACTTAATAATTGGCTTAGTCCTTCTAACGCATAGTATTCACATTGCACTGGAATAATGATTGCATCTGAAGCTGTCAATGAATTCAATGTCAACAACCCCAAAGATGGTGGACAATCAATGATTATGTAATCGTACATATCTTTGACTTCTTCCAGGGCATTTTTCAGGCGGGCTTCTCTCGAAATGGTGGAAACCAATTCAATTTCAGCTCCTGCCAGGGAAATTGTTGCAGGCACCACATGTAAATTCTCTACTTTTGTTTCCATGATCGTGCTTTTAACATCTACATCATCAATTAAAACTTCGTAGATGCATTGATCGACATCCCCTTTGTTTACCCCCACTCCACTGGTGGCATTTCCTTGAGGATCGATATCTATTAACAGAACTTTTTTGCCCAAATAAGCAAGGCAGGCACTTAAGTTCACTGAAGACGTTGTTTTTCCTACGCCGCCCTTTTGATTGGCGATCGCAATAGTTCTACCCACACTTGCACCAACTTTCTTTGATACTCTCTTCATTTTACTGCGGAACCGTTGTTTTAGCTATTCTATTAGGCTTCCATTTTCTTATTGTATCAAAATTTTTCAACAATACGATGGCAAAGCATTAAAAAAGCTCTTTCCATACGGAAAGAGCGCTTCATGATTTCTTTTTCGGAATTTTTACAGTGATTTGATAATATTCTTCATGTTCCTCTTCTTCAGCAGTCAAATCAATTCCGCTTTTGGAAACCATATTCAATGATTCTTTAATGGTGTTCATCGCAATCCGCATGTCCCGGCTGACCGCTTTTCTACGCGCTTTCGGCTTTTTTGGTTCGGTCGTCAGCAATTTACTCACTTTCATTTCCAGTTGCTTTACATTTAATTTTTCTTCAACGGTTTCATCGAACAGCTTTTTCTGCTGGTCTGCATCTTTCACCTTTAAAAGAGCTCTGGCATGCCGTTCCGTTAACAATCTATTCAATAATGCAGTCTGAATTTCTTCCGGCAGTTTCAACAGCCGCAGCTTATTGGCCACTGTGGACTGTCCTTTGCCAAGACGCTGCGCCAATGCTTCCTGCGTAATCTCTTGGATCTCCAATAGATTTTGATAGGCATGCGCCTCTTCTATAGAAGTAAGTTCTTCACGTTGAAGATTTTCGATTAACGCAATAGAAGCCGTTTCTTTGTCGCTCAGGTTCCGGATGATTGCTGGAACTTCTGTCCAATCAAGTGATTTCATTGCACGGAAACGCCGTTCTCCCGCAATGATTTCGTATTCCCCTTCATTGTCGGACTTTCTCACCACAATCGGTTGAATCACTCCATGGACATGGATGGTCCTGGCTAATTCTTCAATCTTCTCTTGATCGAAAACCGTTCTAGGTTGATATTTATTGGCATGTATTTTGTCGAGCGGCAATTTCATGACTTCTTCTGAAGTTTTGTGTTCAACCGCTTCTTTCTTCGCTGTCTCATTTGCTTTATCGCCGCCTCCGAAGAAACGTGAAAAAGGACTTTTCATCCTCAAGCACCACCTTTTACAAGCTCACTTAGCTGCTGAATCTTTATCACTCATATTCCCTTGGCAGTAAAATGTTTCACGTGAAACATTAAGAGATTGGCGACTTGTTTGGAACTCCAGCTTTCCGCGGGTATTTCTTTGGTGTTTCTTTGAACTTTTTAAAGACTTGGATATAGCGTTCACTTTCTTCCATCGGCAACAGGAACGAATGGACAGCTTCCAGCTTTACACCCAACTTTTGCAAAGCTTTTTCTGCATCATCCAACTCATCGGCTGCAGATGCAGCTTTCATGGCTGCAAAAACTCCGCCTTTTTTAACAAGAGGAACACATAATTCCGCCAGGACTGACAAACGGGCTACGGCACGTGCGGTCACTAAGTCATAGCTTTCACGGTGACTGGACTGACCAAAATCTTCTGCCCTCGAGTGGACGAACTGTACTTTCGTAAGTCCAAGTTCCCCGCTCAAATGTTCCAGAAACTGAATGCGTTTGTTCAAGGAATCCACAATCGTAACTTCGATATGGGGAAAACAGATTTTAAGTGGGATACTGGGGAATCCTGCACCGGCACCGACGTCACAAAGCTTCATTGATTTTGTAAAGTCCAAATAAAACGCTGCAGTAATGGAGTCATAGAAGTGTTTCAAGTAAACAGCTGGTTGCTCTGTGATTGCGGTAAGGTTCATCTTTTCATTCCATTCGACCAATTCCTTGTAGTAGATCCGGAACTGATCCAGCTGATCTTCGGTCAAGAGGATCCCTTTTTCACTGAGGGCATCTTTAAACTGTTGTTCATTCAAACTGGCTTCCTCCCTCTTTGATAGTTTTCTATGTAAAAGATAAATGGACTGGTGTGAGCCAGCCCATTTTGTTGTCTAGCTTATGCCTTTAAGATCAAACTGATATTTTCGCAATCTTTCCTTGTTCAATATACACCAATAAGATGGATATGTCAGCCGGATTTACGCCGGAGATGCGGGAAGCCTGTGCAATGGACAATGGACGAACTTCTGCAAGTTTGCCGCGGGCTTCAGTCGCAATTCCTGAAATCGCATGGTAATCGATATTCTCGGGAATTTTTTTGTTTTCCATTTTTTTGAGTTTATCGACTTGCTGCAATGATTTTTCGATATAACCTTCATATTTGATATGAATTTCAACTTGCTCTTTTACTTCGTCTTCAAGGTCCACGAGCGAAGTTGTCAGCTGGGAAATCATATCGTAGTTCATTTCAGGGCGTTTCAGCAGATCCGCTCCACGAATGCCGTCCTTCAATTCACTGCCCCCTGCATCACGGATCACCTGCTGGGTAAGTTCATTCGGCTTGATCATAATGCTTCTCAAGCGTTTGATTTCTTCTTCGATGCGGTCTTTTTTCGCAAGGAACTTCACATAGCGCTCTTCCTTGATCATACCGATTGCATAAGCCAGTTCCGTCAAACGCATATCTGCATTGTCGTGGCGCAGCAATAACCGGTATTCTGCCCGGGAAGTCAACAGACGGTAAGGTTCGTTCGTCCCTTTTGTCACCAAATCATCGATCAGTACGCCGATATACGCATCCGAACGGCTCAGGATGACTTCTTCCTTGCCAAGCACTTTCGCAGCTGCGTTGATGCCGGCCATCAGTCCCTGGCCGGCTGCTTCTTCGTAGCCGGAAGTTCCGTTGATCTGCCCTGCCGTATAAAGATTTTCTATCTGTTTCGACTCCAGTGTCGGCCATAATTGCGTCGGTACGATGGCATCGTATTCGATGGCATAACCGGCACGCATCATTTCAGCCTTCTCAAGCCCTGGAATCGATTCTAAGAGCTTCCGCTGCACATGTTCAGGCAAACTGGTTGAAAGGCCTTGTACGTAAACCTCACGCGTATTACGGCCTTCCGGCTCCAGAAAGATCTGGTGGCGCGGCTTATCATTGAAACGGACGACCTTGTCTTCAATCGATGGACAATAGCGCGGTCCGGTTCCTTTGATCATGCCGGAATACATCGGGGACAAATGCAGATTATCATCTATTATCTGATGCGTTTTTTCGTTTGTGTAAGTCAGCCAGCATGGCAGCTGGTCGGTGATGTATTCAGTAGTTTCATGGCCGAACGCGCGCGGCACATCGTCGCCTGGCTGAATTTCGGTTTTGCTGTAGTCAATGCTGTTGCTGTTGACACGCGGCGGTGTCCCGGTTTTAAAACGAACCGTTTCAAAGCCGAGCTTCTCCAGATTTTCAGCCAATTTGATGGACGGCTGCTGGTTATTCGGCCCGCTTGAATAGCGCAGATCCCCGATGATGACTTCACCGCGCAGGAATGTACCGGTTGTGATGACCACTGAGTTTGCACGGTAAATGCCCCCTACTTGTGTGATCAATCCTTGAATCTTGCCGTCTTCGACAACTAATTCTTCAGCTATCCCCTGATGCAAGGTTAAATTCGGTTCTTCTTCCATCAGGCGTTTCATTTCCTGCTGATAGAGCACTTTGTCGGCTTGCGCACGCAATGCGCGTACTGCCGGTCCTTTAGCAGTATTCAACATTCTCATTTGAATGTGTGTTTTATCGATAACGCGTCCCATGGCTCCGCCAAGTGCGTCAATTTCACGTACAACGATGCCTTTCGCTGGCCCACCGATGGATGGGTTGCATGGCATGAATGCGATCATATCCAGATTCATCGTCAAAACAAGCGTTTTAGCGCCCATCCGTGCCGATGCAAGAGCAGCTTCCGCTCCTGCATGTCCGGCTCCTACGACGATGACATCGAACGTGCCTGCTTCGTATTGTGGCATGTCCGTTCATTCCCTTCGAGTTTTATTTCCCTAGACAGAACTGCGAGAATAATTGGTTCAGGAGACCATCATCTGCGGTATCCCCAATAATTTCACCAAGAATCTCCCAAGTTCGGGTGACGTCAATTTGAATCATATCTACGGGAACTTCCATTTCCGCAGCTCCAATGGCATCTGAAATGGTTTGGTGTGCCTGATGCAACAAAGCGATATGACGCACATTGGATACATAAGTCATGTCCCCTGCTTCGATTTCTCCCTGGAAAAACAGATCAGCAATGGCTTCTTCAAGCTGATCGATGCCTTCTTCTTCAATTAAAGAAGTTGTCACCAGCAATTTATCGCCTGCCAGTTTCTGCACTTGTTCCAGGTCGATTTTCTGAGGCAAATCGGTTTTATTGATAACGACAATATAGTCCATATCTTTGACGGCCTCAAACAAAAGCTCATCTTCCGGAGTGAGTGCCTCTGCATAATTCAGGACATAAAGAATCAAATCGGCTTCCTTCAGTACTTTTCGTGAACGTTCAACACCGATCCGCTCGACAATATCTTCTGTTTCCCGAATTCCTGCGGTATCAACCAAACGCAGTGGAACACCGCGGACATTTACGTATTCTTCTATTATATCACGGGTTGTCCCCGCTATTTCTGTGACAATGGCTTTATTTTCCTGAACAAGGCTGTTCAATAGAGAAGATTTACCGACATTGGGACGCCCCAAAATAACGGTAGAAAGCCCTTCTCTCAAGATTTTTCCTTGCGAGGATGTCTGAAGCAATTTTTCGATTTCCGAACGGACCCATTTTGATTTTTCCAGCATGATCGGACGTGTCATTTCCTCCACGTCGTCATATTCCGGGTAGTCGATATTGACTTCCATCTGGGCTATCGATTCCAGCAATGCCTGTCGCAGCGTGCCGATCAACTTCGACAGCCGCCCTTCCATCTGATTGAGTGCAACATCCATGGCGCGGTCCGTCTTCGCGCGAATCAGGTCCATGACCGCTTCTGCCTGTGACAGGTCGATGCGGCCGTTCAAAAATGCCCGTTTGGTGAACTCGCCGGGCTCTGCAAGTCTTGCTCCTGCGCGCAACGCCAATTCCAATACCCGGTTGACTGAAACAATTCCGCCGTGGCAATTGATTTCAATGACGTCTTCACGCGTGAATGTTTTGGGCGCTTTCATGAGCGAGACCATCACTTCCTCCACTACTTCCCCTGTCGCCGGATCTTCAAGATGTCCGTAATGGATAGTATGGGTAGTTTGGGCAGCCAACGCCTTGTTGCTTGGAGCCCGGAATAGTTTGTCCGCAATAGCGACAGCTTCCGGACCGCTCAATCGGACGATTGCGATTGCCCCTTCTCCGCTCGGTGTCGATATGGCAGCGATTGTGTCGAAATCCATGATGTTCCCTCCTCTTAAGAAAAGCGGCAGCACCTGCTTTGTGGATAACCAACAAAGCCGTGCAGCAGCCCCTTCACTGAAATATATGTTCATAACTTTATTTTCTGCTTTAAAAAAGTTGTCCACATGTGGACAACCAGTAAATGCACATGGCTTTCTAACATACTACAATAGCATAAAGCGCTTGAAATCAAAAGACACAGCACTTCATTTTGATAAATTCCGTCAATTCGGTACAAAAAAAGCCCACCATCTCGGCGGGCTTCAACTTATTTATGCGGTTCAATCACGAGATAACGGTTGGGATCTTTCCCCTCCGAATACGTATCGATATCCAAACGCCTTGATAAGGCTTGGTGAATGACTTTTCGTTCGTAGGACGGCATCGGTTCGAATTGCACACGTCCGCCTGTCCGAATCGCTTTGTCCGCCATCCGATCTGCCAATTGCTCCAGCGTCTCCTGGCGGCGTTCCCGGTAATTCTCAGCGTCCAATTGAACCATCATGAACTGGTTTGAATATTTATTGGCCACAAGTTGAGCTAATTGCTGAAGGGAATTCAAGGTTTGCCCCCGTTTGCCGATCAGCATGGCTACTTTCTCGCTTTCCAAATAAAAATTCACTTTTTTACCACGTTGTTCATGTGTAATCGATAAATCTTCAATTTTCATGCCTTCAGCAATTGATTGAATGTAATTTTTTGTCTCTTGGATCGCCTGTTCATTGGAGACAGCAGGAATTTCTTCCTCTTGTCCCTCTTTTTCAGGTGAAATTTCGGACTTTTCCGGTACTTCAACAATATTTTCTGCTGTTTTTTCTGTTTCAGGAAGAGGTGTTTTTTCAATTACAGTAATTTCAACTTCTGCTTTTTTGGCACCAAAGCCGAAAAAACCTTTTTTCTCTTCCTGAATAACCTTGATGTCTACTTCTTCACGTGTAACTTGGAGTTTTTCTAATGCTTCAGATATCGCGTTTTCAACAGTTGTACCCGTTTGCGTAATCTGTTTCACTTTTTAACCCCTCCTGCTTTCGTTTTAACAGGTTGCTGTACCTCTTTTTTCTCCCATGGACGGTAAATGACCAGGTTTTGGATAAGTGAAATGATGTTTCCGATAACCCAGTAGAGCGTCAACGCAGACGGTAAAACAATACCGAATCCAATGATCATAACCGGCATGAAGTACATCATGATCTTCATTTGAGGATTGTCCATTGCTGGTCCAGTACGCAAAACGACGAATTGCATCAAACCGGCGATAACCGCTAAAATGATGCTTGGTTCTGCCAGCGGAAAAATAAGAAATGCACCCAAATCGATTTCAGGTGTGCTGTTCATACGGCTAATCGCGTGATAAAACCCGATCAACACAGGCATTTGAATCAAAACCGGCAAACAACCCGCCATCGGATTGACGCCTTTTTCCTGGAACAACGCCATCATTTCTTTTTGGTATTTCTGCTGCGTGACAGCGTCTTTCGACTTGTACTTTTCTTTCAGTTTAACAAGTTCAGGCTGCACTTCCTGCATACGTTTTGAACTTTTCGTCTGCTTGACCATCAATGGCAGCATCACCAATCGGATGATGATCGTAACAGCGATAATCCCGAAACCGTAAGTTCCCAATAAGTCTTTGAAGTATGTGATAGCTGACACCAATGGCCAAACGATAAACTTATTCCAAAACCCTTCACTCTGGTCACTGATCGGCTGATCAAACTCCGTACAGCCAGCAAGCAGCAATGTCACTGCAATCAGTGAAATAAGTAAAACTAATTTCTTATTCACCCTTCTTCCCCCAAACTAATTTCAATTACTTCTATAATAACATCTATTCTGCATGGCCTTCTACTTCTTCGGCAATGCACGTGCAATTTTCAAAACATGTTCAAGGCTTTTCTTGCTTTCGTGAAAATCCAAACTGGCCGCCTGTGGTCGGGCGATGATAATGTAATCCGCATTCGGCAATAAATCATCTTTCAATTCCAAGAAAGTTTGGCGGATATAACGTTTAATGCGGTTGCGTGCTACTGCATTTCCTACTTTTTTGCTGACGGATAATCCCAGGCGGAATTCGGGCTGCTCATTTTTCATTACATAAACGATGAACTGCCGGTTCGCAAAGGACTTTCCTTTTTTAAATATCTGCTGAAACTCTTTGTTCTTCTTGATCCGTTGGTGCTTGTTCATTCATTCACCTGCTTATTTTAATGCTTCTCTGCTGAAAATGCTGCAGAAAAGAAAAAAAGACCACTGATGCGGTCAGTGGACTTAAGCTGATAATACTTTTCTTCCTTTACGACGGCGTGCAGCTATTATTCTGCGTCCGTTTTTTGTGCTCATACGTGCTCTGAAGCCGTGTACTTTGCTGTGTTTGCGTGTATTTGGTTGGTATGTGCGCAATGTCATATGTGACACCTCCTATAATAAGAGTCAACTATTTTTCTAAAGACAGTCTCGACTATTATAAGGGCGCGCGGGTATAAATGTCAATATCTTATTGTAAAACCTCTCTCGATCTCCTTCTTCTCCTGTTCTCGAGTTATGCACAATTCCTTTTCTTATCCCTGCGTGACCTGTGTATTGTTTTTTTTCGAAAAATAATTATCCACAAGCCTTATCTACAGTTTTTTAACATACAAACCCCTTGTGGATAGTTCCTGTGTGAACAAAAAAAGATGTGTGGATAACTCAAAGAACTTCTTGTATTGTCTATTCTTTTTTGGTAACATTAACTTGTTTTCACTTGTTAATAGTTTTCAACCTAAATAAGTTATCCACAAATTGTGGGTAAGGTGTGGACAGTTATTCACCACCCTGTTTATGAATGTTATCCACAAGCTGTGATTTTGTGTATGATATACTATAAAATATCGTTATATATAAAGGAGAAGAGCTATTGGAACACTTAGACGAACTTTGGTCGAGTGTCTTAGCACAAGTTGAAACTAAAATCTCCAAACCAAGTTTTGAAACGTGGTTAAAATCGACAAAACTTTTATCCTACCAGGATGATACAGTCACCATTTCAGCGCCGAATTCCTTTGCCCGTGATTGGTTGGAAAACCATTACGTGCACTTGATTACCGGAATCTTATCAGATTCCACCGGCGATGATATGATGATCAAATTTGTTGTGCCCAAAGATCAGGATATGGATGATTTTCAACTCCCTGCGCCTCGCATTAAACCGGGGCAAGACCAGCAGCAAGAGTTTTTGCCTGGCATGCTGAATCCTAAATACACTTTCGATACATTTGTAATTGGTTCAGGCAACCGCTTCGCCCATGCCGCCTCTTTGGCCGTGGCCGAAGCGCCAGCAAAAGCTTATAACCCGCTGTTTATCTATGGGGGAGTAGGACTTGGCAAGACACATCTAATGCATGCAATCGGACATTACGTCCTCGAACACAATCCGAACGCCAAAGTGGTTTACTTGTCTTCGGAGAAATTTACAAATGAATTCATCAACTCGATCCGCGATAATAAGACGGGTGAATTCCGTGACAAATACAGGGGTGTCGACATCCTCCTGATCGATGATATTCAATTTTTGGCAGGCAAAGAGCAGACGCAGGAAGAGTTCTTCCATACATTCAATACGCTGCATGAAGAATCCAAACAGATCATCATTTCCAGTGACCGGCCTCCAAAAGAGATCCCAACATTGGAAGATCGCCTCCGCTCCCGCTTTGAATGGGGCCTGATCACGGATATTACACCCCCTGATCTGGAAACCCGGATTGCGATTCTACGCAAAAAAGCAAAAGCGGATGGTCTGGATATTCCGAACGATGTCATGACCTATATTGCCAATTCCATCGATTCGAATATCCGTGAACTTGAAGGGGCATTGATCCGCGTTGTGGCTTATTCCTCTTTGATCAACCGTGATATGAGCGCCGAATTGGCTGCAGAAGCTTTAAAAGACATCATGCCGAATTCAAAACCGAAGGTCATTACGATTTTGGACATCCAAAACGCAGTCGGCGACCAATTCAATGTCAAATTGGAAGATTTTAAAACAAAACGCCGCACCAAGGATATTGCTTATCCGCGCCAAGTAGCGATGTACCTGTCACGTGAAATGACCGATTTCTCCCTGCCTAAAATTGGCGAGGAATTTGGTGGACGTGACCATACGACCGTTATTCACGCGCACGATAAGATTTCCAAAATGCTGAAAGACAATCAGCAGCTCCAGCAGGACGTCAAGGACATCAAAAGTGCGCTTGGCAAGTAAAATCGGCTGTGGATAACCCAATAAATAAGCAAGCAGTTTATGCACAGACTGTCTACATGTGGATAAGCTGCTTTTATTGACTTCAGAGGGCTTATCCACATATTCACAGCCCCTACTACTACTATTACTTTAAAAGCCCTTAAATAAAATATATATATAAGCGAGGTTCGAGAATGAAATTCGAGATAAAGCGTGAGCGATTAGTTGAAGGATTAAACGATGTAATGAAAGCAGTAAGTTCAAAAACGACGATTCCGATCTTAACGGGAATTAAAATGGATGTTTCTTCTGAGGGGATGAGATTGACAGGAAGTGATTCTGATATCACGATCCAGACATTCATTCCTGCTGAAGAAGATGGGGAACAGATCATCCAGGTAACAGATGGAGGAAGTATTGTTCTTCAAGCAAAAGTATTTGGAGAGATCATCCGTAAATTACCGACCAATGATGTTGAAATTGAAATCACAGGGAATTTCCAGACCCATATCCGTTCAGGGAAGTCCGAATTCCATTTGATCGGATTGGATGCAATGGATTATCCACAATTGCCGGACATTCAAGACGATCGATTGTTCACGATTCCTGCCGATCTATTGAAAACCATCAACCGTGAAACTGTTTTTGCTGTATCAAGTTCTGAGACACGCCCTGTATTGACAGGTGTCCACTGGGAAGTAAAAGACGGGGAGCTGGTTTGTGTTGCAACTGACAGCCACCGTTTAGCACGCCGTAAAACCAAACTGGAAACTTTGCCGGAAGGGGAATACAGCGTTGTAATTCCTGGGAAAAGCTTGACCGAATTGAACAAGATCCTGGATGATACTTCTGAAGCAGTCGAAATCGTCATGACCAACCAGCAGGTTTTATTCAAATCCAAACACATCCTTTTCTTTTCCCGTCTATTAGAAGGCAACTATCCGGATACAAGCCGACTCATCCCTTCAGAATACAAGACAACGGTGACCGTAAACGGCCGATCACTTCTTCAGGCAATTGACCGGGCATCTCTATTGGCTAGAGAAGAACGCAATAACGTGGTGCGTTTTTCAGCGAATGCCGGCAACGAAGTCGAAGTTTCTTCCAACTCACCGGAAGTCGGGAAAGTGGAAGAACAGCTTCAGGCACAAAGCATCGAAGGCGAAGAGCTGAAAATCTCTTTCAGTGCCAAATTTATGATGGATGCATTAAAAGCGATCGACGGACAAGATGTCGTTATCCAGTTTACTGGGGCGATGCGTCCATTCATCTTGAAATCAGCATTGGATGATTCGATTTTGCAGCTGATTCTTCCTGTCCGAACATATTAAAATTAAAACAGACCCTCAGGATAGCCATATAGGCTATCCTTTTTACTTTTTAGCTAAAATAGGGTAAAATAGAGGGATAGACTATGAATCGAAGGATGAGTGCATTTTGAGAGAAATCGGGATTGAGACTGAATATATAACACTTGGGCAATTGTTGAAGATGACGGATACAATAAGTTCAGGCGGAATGGCCAAGTGGTTTTTGGGTGAGCATGAAGTTTTTGTAAATGGCGAGGCTGAAAACCGCAGAGGCCGCAAGCTGCGTCCAAATGATCTCGTAAATATTCCAGGGTTTGGAGATTTTCGTATCGTGACGGCTGAAGGCATGAGCTTCGATGCGGATTGACCGCCTTGAGCTTGTCAATTATCGGAACTACGAATCGCTAGAATTGAATTTTTCTCCAGAGATCAATGTCTTTATAGGAGAAAATGCACAAGGCAAGACCAATGTCATGGAATCTCTGTATGTTTTATCCATGGCAAAATCACATCGCACTTCGAATGACAAGGAATTGATACGCTGGGACGCTGAATATGGTAAAATAAAAGCTGATGTTTACCGTAAATACGGCAAACTGCCCCTTGAAATAACCTTGTCAAAAAAAGGGAAGAAAGCAAAAGTCAATCATTTGGAGCAACGCAGGCTGAGTGATTATATTGGCCAATTGAATGTCGTCATGTTTGCCCCTGAAGACTTGCACCTTGTCAAAGGGAGTCCACAAGTGCGCAGACGTTTCATCGATATGGAAATTGGGCAGATCTCTCCGGTTTATCTGCATGATTTGGTCACTTATCAAAAACTCCTCAAACAAAGAAATCATATATTGAAGCAACATTATGGGAAGCAAACAATCAATGACGTCATGTTCGATGTCTACACAGAACAATTCATCGAATCGGCTGTCAAAATCATCCGTAAGCGGTATCAGTTCATGGAACTTTTGCAAAAATGGGCTGAACCGATCCATCACGGCATTTCCCGGGGGCTGGAACAACTTCAAATCCGCTATCAACCGATCAGCGGTTTAAAGCCTGAATGGACGCCTGAAGAAATGGCGTCTTTTTTAGAGCAGAAACTGATAGAAGTGCGCAAACGTGAGATTGAACGCGGAGTGACCCTTGTCGGTCCGCATCGCGACGAACTTCAATTCTTCGTCAATGGCTACGATGTGCAGACCTATGGTTCGCAAGGACAGCAGCGCACTACGGCACTGTCCTTGAAATTAGCCGAAATTGAGCTGATCAAACAGGAAGTCGGAGAAGCACCGGTGTTGTTGCTGGACGACGTACTTTCCGAATTGGATGATTACAGGCAGTCCCATCTACTAAATACGATTAAAGGATCCGTGCAGACTTTTGTCACGACCACGAGTGTTGAAGGCATCCAGCATGAAACGATTCAAAGTGCCCGTCTTTTTGAGGTTTCCGAAGGGACAGTCAAGGAGTGAAAATGTGTGTATATCCAGATTGGAGCAGCACAAATTCTCCCAATAGCCGACATTATAGCCGTCATTCAATATGAAAATAAGATGCCGGCTGCTTTTGTGCGGCTGCTTGTTCCTGTGGAATCCGTAAAATCTTTAGTGGTGACCGAAGATTTCATCTACGGTTCCCCTTATCGGACACAGGCGATCATGAAAAAAATAGAAGAAAATAGATTATGAATATGCAGGATCGAAGTAAGAAATGCGTAAGAAAGAGCAGGTGAATGGAATGGCTATGGAAGAAAAAGGTCTACAGGAATCGTATGAAGCTAGTCAGATTCAAGTGTTGGAAGGATTGGAAGCTGTTCGTAAAAGACCAGGGATGTATATCGGTTCTACGGGCTCAAGAGGGCTTCACCATTTGGTTTGGGAAATCGTCGATAATAGTATAGATGAAGCATTGGCCGGTCATTGCACTGAAATTCAAGTAACGATTGAACCGGACAACTGGATTCGAGTGGAAGACAACGGACGCGGAATTCCGGTCGGCATGCAGGAGAAGATGGGGCGTCCGGCAGTTGAAGTCATTATGACAGTACTGCACGCAGGCGGTAAATTCGGCGGCGGCGGCTATAAAGTATCCGGCGGCCTTCATGGGGTAGGCGCTTCTGTAGTGAATGCCTTGTCTGAAACGACAGAGGTATTTGTAAACCGTGATGACAAACGACATTACATCAAATTTGAGCGTGGAGCGGTAACAGAAGATCTGCGTGTGATCGGGGATTCAGAAAATACGGGGACGACTATCCGTTTTAAAGCCGATGCAGAAATCTTTACGGAAACTACGGTCTACGAATTTGACCTCCTGGATCATCGTCTGCGTGAACTTGCTTATTTGAACCGCGGTTTGAGAATTATCGCAAGAGATGAGCGCGAAGGCGAAGAAAAAGAGAAAGTCTATCATTTCGAAGGCGGCATCAAGTCATATGTTGAACACCTGAATAAAACAAAAGATCCCCTTCATGAAGAAGCGATCTTTGTTGAAGCTGAAAGAGAAGGCATCACCGTTGAAGTAGCGATGCAGTACAATGCGGGCTATGCAGCAAATATCTTCTCATTCGCCAATAACATCAATACCCACGAAGGCGGAACGCATGAATCCGGCTTTAAGACCGCTTTGACCCGTGTCATTAATGATTATGGCCGGAAAAATGGCATGCTGAAAGAACAGGATCTTAACTTGACCGGAGACGATGTGCGCGAAGGTCTGACTGCAATCATCTCTGTAAAGCATCCGGATCCTCAATTTGAAGGCCAGACAAAAACCAAATTAGGTAATACGGAAGTCAGCACCATCGTCAATAATTTATTCTCTGGCGGATTTGAGCGGTTCTTATTGGAGAATCCTTCCGTTTCGCGAAAAATCGTTGAAAAAGGAATTATGGCTTCCCATGCGCGGATGGCTGCTAAAAAAGCCCGTGAATTCACGCGCCGTAAGTCTGTATTAGAAGTATCCAGCCTTCCGGGTAAACTGGCTGATTGTTCATCACGCGATCCGAAAGTCAGTGAAATTTATATCGTTGAGGGTGACTCAGCCGGCGGTTCTGCAAAATCAGGCCGTGATCGTCATTTCCAGGCTATTTTGCCGCTTCGAGGGAAAATCCTGAACGTTGAAAAAGCCCGTCTTGACCGGATCCTCACCAACGCTGAAATCCGCAACATCATTACAGCACTTGGCACAGGGATCGGCGAAGAATTCAATCTGGAAAAAGCACGCTACCATAAAGTCGTCATCATGACCGATGCCGATGTTGATGGTGCCCATATCCGCACCTTGCTGTTGACATTCTTCTTCCGTTACATGCGCCCATTGCTTGAAGCAGGCTATATTTATATTGCCCAGCCGCCATTGTTCCAAATCAAACAAGGCAAGCACGTGGATTATGTTTATACAGATCAACAATTAAAAGATGCACTTGAAAAATTATCTCCGACACCGAAACCGAATATTCAGCGGTATAAAGGGCTTGGAGAAATGAACGCTACACAACTATGGGACACGACAATGGATCCGGACGTCCGGACATTGCTCCAGGTAACATTAAACGATGCGATGGTAGCGGATGAAACTTTCCATATTCTAATGGGGGACGACGTCGAACCACGCCGTAACTTTATCGAAGAAAATGCGAAATACGTTAAAAATCTGGACGTTTAAGTGATATAGAGTTGAGAGGAGGCTGCGGGTATGGCTGAACGGCCTAGCAGTGGTGTTGAAGAAATAAATATAAGTACGGAAATGCGGACTTCGTTTTTGGATTACGCGATGAGCGTTATCGTATCCCGTGCCTTACCGGATGTGCGTGATGGATTAAAACCTGTCCATCGCCGTATTCTTTATGCAATGTACGATTTAGGGATTACTGCAGACAAAGGCTATAAAAAATCGGCGCGTATCGTCGGAGATGTTATTGGTAAATATCATCCACACGGTGATACAGCTGTTTATGAAACCATGGTCCGCATGGCACAGGATTTCAGCTACCGCTATATGCTGGTGGATGGACATGGAAACTTTGGATCTGTTGATGGCGATTCAGCTGCTGCGATGCGGTACACTGAATCTAAAATGTCGAAGATTTCCATGGAATTGCTCCGTGATTTGAACAAAAATACAATTGATTATAGAGACAACTACGATGGCCAGGAAAAAGAGCCGGTTGTTTTGCCGAGCCGTTTCCCGAATTTATTGGTGAACGGAACTTCAGGCATCGCAGTTGGTATGGCTACCAATATTCCACCTCACCATTTGGGTGAAACTATTGATGCTGTTTTGGCATTGGCTGAAAACCCGGCAATCACCACTGAAGAGCTTATGGAATTCATCCCGGGACCTGATTTCCCGACTGGCGGCATCATTCTTGGCCGCAGCGGTATTCGCCGTGCTTATGAAACGGGTAAAGGTTCGATTATGGTCCGTTCGGTAGTCGATATCGAGACAAAAGCCAACGGCAAAGAAGTCATTATCGTCAACGAAATCCCTTATCAGGTAAATAAAGCCCGATTGATTGAAAAGATCGCCGAGCTTGTTCGTGATAAGCGGATCGACGGCATCACGGACCTTCGAGATGAGTCAGACCGCAACGGTATGCGTATCGTTATTGAAGTGCGCAGAGATGCGAGTGCAAGTGTATTATTGAATAATTTATACAAACAAACTGCAATGCAAACAAGTTTCGGCATCAATATGCTGGCACTAGTAGACGGCCATCCAAAAGTTCTTGGTTTAAAAGAAATCCTATTCCATTACCTGGAACACCAAAAAGTGGTGATTCGCCGCCGTACACAATTCGAACTGACCAAAGCGGAAGACCGCGCACATATTCTGGAAGGCTTGCGTATTGCATTGGATCATATCGATGCCATTATCGCCTTGATCCGTGGATCACAGACTGCTGAACAAGCACGCAATGGTTTGATGACCGATTTTAATCTGTCTGAACGCCAATCCCAAGCGATTTTAGATATGCGTCTGCAGCGCTTGACTGGTTTGGAGCGGGATAAGATCGAGGAAGAATATCTAGGTCTGGTGAAATTGATTGACGATCTTAGAGAGATTCTGGCGAATGAATACCGCATCCTTGAAATTATTCAGGAAGAAATGCTTGAAATCAAAGAGCGATTCAGCGATAAACGGAGAACGGAAATTACGACCGGCGGAGCAGAAATGTTCGAAGATGAAGATTTGATTCCAGTGGAAGCATCTGTATTGACGCTTACACATAACGGCTATATCAAACGTTTGCCGGCCAATACTTACCGCAGCCAAAAACGCGGCGGACGCGGAGTGCAGGGAATGGGCACCAACGAAGACGATTTCGTAGAACATTTACTGTACACGTCCACTCACGACACAATTCTGTTCTTTACCAATAAAGGAAAAGTCTACCGTAAAAAAGGATATCAGATTCCTGAATACGGCCGGACTGCCAAAGGCTTGCCGCTGGTCAACCTGTTGGAAATCAGCAAGGAAGAGAAAGTGACAGCTGTTATACGCGTCGACGAGTTCAAAGAAGATGCTTTCTTCTTCTTTACAACACGCGAAGGCATCAGCAAACGGACGCCTGTGACGAACTACGCCAACATCCGCCAAAACGGTTTGATTGCCATCAGCCTTCGCGAAGAAGACGAACTGATTTCAGTCAAGTTGACAGACGGCAGTAAGGAAATGGTCATCGGTACAAGAAACGGTGCGTTGATCAGATTCCCTGAAACGGATATTCGCAGCATGGGCCGAACAGCCAGTGGAGTCCGGGGCATCCGTCTCCGTGATGGAGATGCAGTGGTCGGCATGGAGATTTTAGATCCTAACGACAATGTATTGGTCATCACGGAAAAAGGATACGGAAAACAGACGAAAGAATCCGAATATCGGGTTCAATCACGTGGCGGTATGGGAATCAAGACCTGCCAGATCACCGACAAGAATGGACCGCTTGTTGCTGTTAGAACGATTAACGGAACAGAAGATATCATGCTGATTACTGTTAACGGAATTTTGATCCGCATGGACGTCAATGATATTTCAACAACAGGCAGAAGCACACAAGGCGTTCGTTTGATTCGTCTCGGTGAGGATGAGATCGTGGCTACTGTGGCTAAAGTCAAGAAAGATATCGATATCCCTGAAGAGTTGGAAGAACTTGAAGAAGATGTCGAAAAGAAATTGATCGAAGAAAGCGCTGAAGCAGATGTCTACGAAGAAGCAGATGTCGTTGCTGACGAGAAGATTGATGATATAGAAGAAACTCCAGAAGAAGACGAAGAATAAGAACGAACTCGCAGCCCGCTGATAAATATTCAGCGGGCTTTTTTTATGGAGAAATTTCAGCAGAGAATTGATTATGGGATGCAGAATTCAGGGATGGTCTTCTTGGAGCGAAGGAACTTGTGCGGCTTTAAGAAATCGCGGAGTACACCAGAGAGTTTGAAAGCTAATGAGTGGCTGCGGGTCTGGGAAATTTCTTGCGGATTTTTCTTTGGGGTGATTTCTTATCCACCATAATTGTAAAGCCGGATATTCCTTATATAGAAGAGAGTCTGCTGCAGCATGGATACATTCTGTTCTGACGTGAAGGTGCACGTCATCTTTCGGCACCTCTGCATATTTTCTTTGTCTCAAAAAAAGCGCGAAGCTTAGCTTAGACCGTTTTGCTTTTGCTGGGTTCCGCACAGACGCTTGAGGCGGCGGTCTTCAGAATCTTCAGAGCCTGCTCGCGGCCGAGCTGTTTCGCAGGCTATAAAGTGCTGCCTTTATTGCAGGTAGTTTACGTACCTGCGCAAGTGTTCATAGGATGCCGCAATTTGGCTTGTGAAGAGAAAAAGGTTCTTTTGCAAGGCAGGTTAGGGCTGTTGTTTCATAGAGAAGCTTTGGACGTTTCTCATCTCAATAAAAGTATTTCTTATAAACTTGAAGTTTATTTGCATAAAGTGTTGACTCTTATATGTTAAGCATGGTATATTAGTTGAGTCGCCAATGAGCGCGGCAAACAACTTGAACCTTGAAAACTGAACAGCAAAACGTCAACAAACAGCAACGGCCGCGCAAAACGGCCCGCGCAAAACTACTGATCAGCGCATGCAGATCACAAGCGAACCGTGCGTCTTCGGACCACGGTACGCCAGCAAGTATTTGAGCAATC